>NZ_JAWQUO010000038.1:0-45456 GCF_033446605.1 Iodobacter sp. CM08
GTGCTTCCGGCACAGAAAAAGCATCATCAAACACCACCAACTGCACCTGCGGCGAATCTCCCGACAGATGCTCAAAGCGCCACGCCAAGCCTTCTTCGTGCATTAAGCGCACTAAAAAATCAAAGTCGGACTCTCGGTATTGCAGGCAATAAGAGCGGGGCGCGTGCTGGCCAGATAGCTTGAAATCCAGCGTCTGCACCGCAGCAAACACCGAGTTTTTAGCTTGATGCTCACTTAAAACCTGTTTAATGATGTCGGGCACGCTTATGTCTTGAAACACGCGTGAAGTACGGCGGTGGCGCAGTAAGGCAAACGGCGGTTCGGCAATCAGCACATAGCGGGCAAAGCCGCCATCTGAGCCAATCAGCTGCACCTCTGTAATCACCCCACAGCGCTCAATCTCACTACCCGACGCATCAGCCACCGATAACACCAGCGGCAAGCCCAATAGCGATTTAAGCTCTAGGGCTGCATCGGCAGATAAACACTCAATTTGATAGCGGTAAGCTTGGCTAATCCCTTCCGAGCCAAGCACCCGCTGTGGTAATAGCTGCCCGCCCCATGCTGATCCATCGCCTAATTGTAAAGAGATTAATCGCTGATCCTGATTAAACGCAGCGGCAAAGCTGCTCAGTATTTGTGACAAAGGCATGGGGGAAATCATTAGCAGTCCAAATCAAGCGAGTGAATGGCGAAAATTAAAGAAAGATTAGTTGCCGATCTCAACGCGTACAGCGTGTTCCGCGTCTTCGGTATTAAAGCGGCGGCTCAGTTTCTTTTTAGAGATACCTTGTTTAACCAGGAACTTCTCTACACTGACAGCACGTGCCAGTGCGGCAGACTTGGCATTACCGATGTCTTTTTTGTAGCAATAGCCACGCAACGTAATCGCTTTGGCATCTTTTAATTTAGGCAAAAGGCTCAAGAGCTGTGCCTCATGCTCAGGAGTCAGCTTGGCGGACATTTTGTCAAACTTTAAAAAAGCCGGATCAGCAACGACTTGTGCGGCGGCTGCGGCAGCCGTTTCTGCAGCTTTAGTTGCTGTTGATGTGGCCGCTACTGGCGCATTTTTCCAAGAAGTTGTCGCAGGCGTGGCACTTTGTACGCTTGGATTTTCAGCGCATCCTGTTACACCAGCGGCAATTACAAGTAATGCAGCACAAACAAATCCTGAACGTTTCATTATTAAATCCCTTTTTTTAAAACAACTGATCTGCCTTGCAGCAGATCAGTTTGCTACTTATTGCTCATCACCCGAATGGTGATAGTTAAATCACTTAAGCAATCGTTTTGTTAGCTGTCAGATCCCAACCAGAGCTGACGTTACCGCCACCAGCGCCATCAGTGCGTTTTTGTTGAGTGTAAGTCCACTTGATTTTGCCGTAGCTGAAGCTAACTGTTTCGCTAGGGAAACCTTCATCATTAGCTGAACCATGTGGCTCTGCCTTAGAAATCAAAACTTGTTCCATTTTGATTTCCATGTACTTCACTTTGTCGCCACCGGAACGGCACAGTTCGATAGTAATATCTTTGATGTGCTTACCGGTGCAGCATGCTTCGTAGATCTTTGGGCTGGCTTTATCCAAGAAGTGAGTAATAACGTACTGAGCGTGGTTTACACGTTCAGCAGTTGCACCGCCGGCAGAGCTGGCAGTAGCCTGAGCTGGCTGCTCAATTTTGTGTGAGAAAGATTGGATTTCAATCCAGTCTTTATGCTTGTCATCTGTTGATTCGCCAGGGATACCATCAATTTTCAAGAATGCATCAAAAGCCATAATTCAGAACTCCTTTAGTTAAAAAATTTACTGCTACGCTTCACTGCATCAACGGGTTGGCTTAGGTAGCTCAGCCACTAGACGCAAGGAAATTGTGAGCTCATCGAGCTGAAAGTGTGGACGCAAAAACGCGGCTGCACGGTAAACGCCTGGCTTGCCAGGTACTTCAACCACATCAACCCGCGCTTCACGCAATGGGTATTTCGCCTTGGCTTCTTGGCTGGCGGAATCATCAAGCAACACATACTGGGCAAGCCATGTGTTCAAGAAATCCTGCACATTTTGACGTGAAGCAAAGCTACCAATCTTGTCGCGCATAATCGACTTCATATAATGCGCAATACGAGAAACCGAGAAAATATAAGGAAGCTGAGTCGATAAACGCGCATTCGCGTTGGCTGAATCAGTGTTATAGCTTTTCGCTTTTTGTGAAGACTGGCCGCTGAAAAACGCCGCGTAATCGGTGTTTTTGCAATGCACCAGCGAGATAAAGCCTAAGTCAGACAAAAGCTTTTCAGTACGGTCAGTCACGGCTACTTCGGTTGGGCATTTCAGTGCCACTTCGCCGTCATCTGTTTTAAAGGTATGCGCAGGCAAACCTTCCACCAAACCACCGCCTTCTACACCGCGAATCGCCGCCAGCCAGCCGTATTCAGCAAAGGCAGCAGTCAGGCGGGCAGCATAAGCGTAAGAGGCATTGGTCCACAGATATTTGCTGTGATCAGTGCCATCGACGTTTTCTTCAAAATCAAAGTCTTCAACTGGCACGGTATCGCGGCCATAAGGCAGGCGGCCCAGCACGTGCGGCAATACCATACCTACATAACGCGAATCATCAGACTCACGGAATGCCTTCCACTTGGTGTATTCAACGGTATCAAAAATCTTTGCCAGATCGCGTGGCTTGCCGATATCGGTAAAGCTTTCCAGACCAAATAAACCCGCACCGGCGGAAGTAATCAGTGGCGCGTGTGAGGCAGCGGCCACATGGGACAATTCTTCTAGCAGGTAGAAGTCTTCTGGATGGCGGCCAAATTCAAAATCGCCTACCAAGCCCGCATAAGGCGCGCCACCAAAGGTGCCGTATTCTTCTTCGTAAATCTTTTTAAACAAGGCACTTTGGTCAAACTCTGCCGACGCTTTAAAGTCTTTTAGCAGGTCTTTCTTAGACGCATTCAGCACCTTGATTTTGAGCATGGTGCTGGTTTCTGATTCAGCGGTCAGATACTTAAGGCCGCGCCATGAGGATTCCAGCTTCTGAAAATCAGCGTGGTGCATGATTTCATTCAGCTGTTCAGAAATCAGCGCATCAATTTCAGCAATACGCACGTCCATGCTGGCGCTTAAATCGCGCGAGATGGTGACCGTACCTGCCAACACCTGATCAACCAGCTCGCTGATTAGATCGCGGGTGCGATCTTTTTCTTGCTCATTGCTAGCAATCCGGCTGTTATCGATAATCGAGTCAAGTAGGCTGCTGGCCTCGCTATGCTCGGCAACGCCAGCTTCCTGCTTCTGTAGATCTGACATAACAATTACTCCTCTGCAGAGGCTGGTCTAGCCTGGCTAATTTGATTTAATTTTTCGGTATCTCGAACCACTTCATCCAGTAATTCTTCCAGCTTGTCATTACCCACTACCTTATTACGCAGATCAGAAAGCCTTCTGCGTGCATCTAGTAGTTTCTTTAATGGCTCAACTTGGTTTACTACGTTTTGCGGTTCAAAATCGGCCAGCGATTCAAAGCTCAGCGAAACCGACATTTGTGAATCGTCGTCTTTCAGCTTGTTGCTGACTTTCATTGCAAGGCTTGGCGCCATGCCTTTGAGTACATCGTCAAAATTATCGCGGTCAATTTGAATAAACTTGCGTTCTTTCAATTTGGCCTGCGGCGTATTGCCGGTGTAATCGCCCACTACGCCCAATACAAAGGGCAGCTCTTTGTTTTCAATTGCGTCGCCAATTTCAACGTCATAAGTGATCTGAACGCGAGGAGGACGAACGCGCGATAGTTTTTTCTGTGTACTTTCCTTGCCCATGGCCATTCCTAAATAAATTAATTACACAATTAAAACACGGAACTAACTTATTCCGTAAGTGATTTTAACGACAATTTCACGCAATTTTAATAATGACAATGTAGGGTCGCTTAATTGTCGGCCTAAAATATACGATGCCTCCGCATAGGACTGATGACTACGCCACGGAGATTGCAAATCACAAACATTAACCAGCTGAAGAGGGTCAATCGTCTGCCCCCACAGCATAGTCAATTGTTTATCAGTAAACGGATTTAATGCCAGCGCTAGGTAACGCATCCCAGACTGATCCACAAAAGCAAAGTGGATCTGATTCACCCCCTGCGCATGAATTGCAGCACGGCATAAAGACAACCAAACCGCCGCCCCTAGGATTTCTTCACCTGTGCCAGTTGGCAAAGGCAATAGAAACACTTGCGAAGCCATGCTGCCGCCATAACGACGCGCCAATTGCAGATAAAAAGCAAAGGCTAAGAGGGTAGATTCAAGATCACCCCTTTCGCATCGCTGCAATGCTTGTTCCAGCACGGTAGCGGGCGTATTGGCCATATGCCTTTCCAACAATTGTGCAGCAAGGCCTAAATCTGCAACGGCCCGGCTGCTAAACGACATCTGATCTTCCATAAACTGCCGGCAGGCAATCATTTCTACTGAGTTATCTGCCGCGCTTTTAAGCTGGTCTTTTAAACCAGAAAAAAACAGCTCATTTGCCAGTAAAAACTCAGCTTCATTGCCCGTCAGTACATCACTTGCAATGCATACACCCGCTACCAGCGGGTAATAGCGCACCGCCTCATCATGGCTAGGTAAAGCCACTCCCAGAAAAGCACCGCGTAAATCACGGCTATGAAACAAAAACTCACTGGCGGGGGCTTGCATATAAGCATCCTGCCAGTCGGGCTGTAAGGCCAGTGTTTTCAGACTATCTGCAAATTTCTGATCAATATCTAAAGCAACGGGATGCGTAGCATTGATACGAATAAAATCAGCCCGCCGTGGCAATTTGCCAAAAATAGCGAATTGCAGTGGCAAATCCTGAGCGCGTTTAAAATTATTTAGCATGGCACACCTTACATTGTCACACGGTCCGGCAACGAAAGCTTACGCAAACCCGACAACTGCAATGGGTTAACACCGCTGACGGCACGGAAATTAAAACGAACATATTCTGCTTCTCCAGCATCACCCTTGCGGATTTTCCAGCTCAGCGTTGCAGAGTCGCCGTCATGTTGTTCAAGCTGCGCCTGAGACAGTAAACGCATCCAGCCCATACGGCCCTGCTGATTACTAATCACGGCACTGGCCCCATTAAACGCAACCACTTGAATCCGTGCCCCCTGAGTATTGCCGTTACCTGGCCAGTTAAATGACTGCCATGGCTGCGGGCCGTTGCGATAACGCATTTCCTGCCCATCCACCTCCAACACAATTTCAGACAGGCCCGGCGTAGGAATAGGCTGCAATTCAAACTTAGCATTGGATGAATCCGCCAACTGGCTGGTAGCCAAGCTGCTTAAACGCCCCATACCAGAAAGAAATGCTGGATTAAAACGAATGCCTAAATTAGCCCAGGTACGTGGCGTTAAACTATCGCCCTTTTGTGTCACCAAGCCATTTAGATACTTTTCAGTAAACTTATCTAAAGTGCCCTCTTTGGGTTTAACAAATTTAGCGATATCGGCCATAGGCGCTTCATTGGCTGAATCACTGAACGGGTATTTAGCCGATAAGCTTTTCCATTGCCCGTACACTTCTCTTTGCCATGCCTGATTTAAGTCATTTTCAACCGGCCCCAGTAACACAGCGTAGGTCTGAATTAATGGGCGAACCAGCATTGGGCGGATCATTTCACGGGTTTCAGGAGTGAGCGCACTCAGTAGCGAGTTATCAACTTGTTGCAAGGTATCTGCCAGCTCTGAACCACTACCGTTTAAAGTAGCCTGCACCAGTGGGCGGGCTTGCGCGCCTGGCTCATCGCTACTGGCAATCTGATTCATCTTGCCTTTCAGTTTACCCAGCTGCTCAAGGTAAGCATTAATCGGCGCTGCGCCTGCTGAATCAACCTGCACAAGGCGAGTTATGCCAAGAAACTGCTTACCAACCTCACCCAGCTCCGCCGCATTCGCGGTAGCAGGCTGATTACTACCTTTTAATAGCGCAGTGGTTTTTTCTAGCACCGATTGCTTGGCGTTTTCTAGCTTGCGAGATAACTCTGAAGGGTTGTCCCATGCTGTTTCAAATGCAGCACGCGCCAGAATCAGCTTCACTGGTGAGTTCTGCATATCAGCCAGCTGCGCCACCGCATTACCTGCAAAAGCAATGTTGTTGAAATCACGAATCACGACGCCTTGCAGGAATTTCTTCCATTCAGCCGCGTACTCAACTCGGTACAGCGCTTCCAAATCACTGCGGTTTTTTTCGATATTGCCGTCTGTTCCTAGGTTATCTTGCACTGAAGAAGCCAGCACCCAGTCATCACTTTTAACTTCGCCCTTACTGGCTTCGTCAATCGCATTGCGAACAAACTTGTCCCAAGCTTCACGTGTAAAGGCACCGGCCACCATCTGGCTACCAGCAATCACGTCGCCATTTTTATTACTCAAAATACGTGGGACTGTCAGCGGTGCAAAACGCGTATTCGCACGCGCCTTAATTTCGTTATAAACCCGCTCAGTGGCGCTTAAACGCTTCAGCGATGCACGCAGCACTTCACGCGCAGCATTAACGGTTCTTTCATCGTTAGTAATCAAAGGCAGATCTGGCTCTTTAATCTGGCTCACATAAAAAGCCACTAATCGCTCTGCCGCAGCCATTACTTCTTCGTTGCTGCGATTACCGCGGTTAGCTTCCAGCCAGCTGCGCCAGTAACGTGGGATCTGATCGGTGAGGTGCGCTTCGTCCATACGGGCACGATCGTGCAACATCAGATAAGTCTTTAGCGCGTTATAACCCTGATCCAGCTTAGGTTGAGCATTGCCCGCAGGTGCTTCTGCCGTTTTTACGGCAAGAGCAGTTGCACGCTGAGGAATCTGCCACATACCCAATTGGATATTCGGCAAACCTTTTTTATGCGGTGCCGGAGCACGTTTTTTGACCGGCTCAGGAGCGGGTGTCGGAGCTGGCGTAGGCGCAGGAGTCGGGGTTGGCTCTGGTTTTTTCTCTACTTGCACAGGCGCGGCCGGAGCAGGAGTAGGTGCAGGCTCTGCTGGCTGATTAGATGCCAGTTGAGTCAGCGATGCTTCCAGATTGTTTTTAACCGGCACTAACATGGATTCTTGCAGGCCAGCAAAGTATTCCTTGCGCAGCGCCACTTCCAGCTCTTTACCCTGATAAAGGCCCAAACCAACTTGCCACGGATGGCCTTCTTTACGGTAAGACTGCAGCTCTTCAATGCGTTTTTGTAGCAGACCCAGCGCCATTAGCTTGTCGTACAGTAGACCTGACGACGCTAGTTTTTTGGCTGCAACGCGATCGCTCGCCACATTGGCCATTAATTTTTGGTTGCCGATATATGACCATGTCCAAAGCCCGGCGCAGAGTGCCAACGCAGACAGACCTGCCAACATGCCTACCAGACGCCAGCGGCTACCCGCCGGACGAGTCTGACGTGAAACCAAATGCTGGTCCGGAAAAACAACTTCTCTGAACAGATCACGCAGGAAATAACTGTAAGAGGCCGGCACTTGGCGGGCATCAAAGCCTGGGCGGCTTAGATCAAATTGTTTGGATACATGCGTTGCAGCCCCAATCCGAGGGATCCCTTCTTGCAATGCACTAGAGAAATAAAAGCCGCGCAGCAAAGGGCGTGCATGGTAAGGGTCTTCTTCTTGCAGCAGTTTTACAAACTTAGTAACAGCTTCTTTTAAGGCATGAAACTCAATCGGGAAAGCAAAGAAGGCAGGCTTGTTTAGATTGCCACGGTGCTCTGCCAACTTTTCTTCACCAATTTGCACAAGGCCACGGTACATGGCATCAAATTGCGTGCTCACCACTTGGCTGGCATCAAAACTTGCGCCTTGCTCAGCGCTCAGCGTTGCACCCCATACGCGGTGACGCTCTTCTTCTGGCATTTCTTCAAAAAACTGTGAAAATCCACCTAATAAATCAAGTTTGGTGAAAATCAGATAAATTGGCACTTGCAAGCCAAAGGTCGCTTCAATTTCATGGATGCGTTCACGAATTTGCTTTGCATAGAGCGCAAAACCTTCTGAATGATGCTGAGCCAATTCTGGCAAGCTGATCGTGACTAAAATCCCGTTAACAGGGGCTTTAGAACGATGACGCTTGAGCAATTTTAGAAATTCTAGCCACTCAACACGGTCTTCGGATTGCGTAGCGTAACGGCCAGCGGTATCCAGCAGCACGCCTTCGGTAGAGAAAAACCAATCACAATTACGGGTTCCACCCACGCCCTGCACACCCGCTTTATCGCTAAAGGGAAAAGTCAGGCCAGATTGTAAAATAGCCGAGCTTTTACCCGCCGCCGGATGGCCAATAATCATGTACCAAGGCAATTCATACAAAGCAGCATTGCCACGCGATTTGCCCATTTGCGATGTTTTTAGCGTATCAATCGCGCCCAGCATACGCTGGCGCAGCAGATTTACTTCAGCGCGTTTATCTACACTGGCACCAATCACCGCATCGTCAGCCTGCTTAAGCAGCATCTTTTCAATTAAGCCACCAGCCCGGTTAGCAATTATTTTGCCAACCATTAGGGTAAAGACCCAAAGCAACATCACAGCGAAGATCCAGCCAAAGCGGACTTCAGCCGTTTTCAGACCAAACCAAGGCCCTAAAAACCAGATCAAACCGATCAGGATCAAAAACCCGATGGCTGATGTGACTTTGGCGTTACGCAGCCAATGTTTCATGAAAATGAATCTCCATACCAATTGAAATCTTGCATTTACTTACTTCGCATCAAAGCAGCCAGCGAGCCTGCTTTTTCAATATGCCCATAGTCTTTAAATGACCAAACTCCGCCCCAAGTTAAACCTGCAGCAACCGCTTCTTCCCCAAGCGCCTGATAGGCCTCAAACGCCCACTTGTCGCGCTCAGAAATAATAATTTTTCCATCTTTCATGGGTGCCAAATCCACAGCTAAACCATATTGATGTTTGCTTTGTCCACCCTTAGCCTTGGTCACCACATTAACTTGCGTCGCCAAGCCATCTTGTCTTTCAGGGCTTCGATACCCTTCCAGTAAGGCCATCGGATAGCCACGCTCATTCATTTTTTTCATGACCAGTAGAACAACCTGAACAAAATGAGGATCTAACTTACTCCAATCACGGTCTGCTGTTGCGATACCAGGGCGGGCAGCAATCGCTGCAGCACTAATAAATACTTCTGGCGGCAAAGCAGGCGGAGGTTCAAGTTTTGCCTCGGTAAATGTCCCCTGTATATGAGCGACTTGGCTATATTCCTTAGGTAGGAAAGGTGCAATAACATGCAAAGAATTGAAATGCAGCGTAATCCCAACCACCAGCAAAACCAAAAACAAACTCGCCAAAGGCAACAGCATGCGTATTAATTTTTTACGCTCAAAAGAAGATGTTTTTATTGAAAAATCATCAACAGGAGGATTAGGTAAAATACTTACAACAGCTTTTCTCTTCTTTTTTGTTGTAGTCGCACAACCTAGGGCATTTACCTTATTTTCTTCAGAAACCTCTTTAACTCGAGGCACGTAGACGAAAAACCGCCATCCAACCCAAACCAAAGTAAAAAATATTGCCATTAAAATCAGGTAGATAGCCAACAAAACAATAACTCCAGATACTTACTAGCTCGTTATTCTACATTTAAGCAAGGCAAAAGCATAACCCATAAGTGAATTTTATCAAGCGGCCATATTCCCCATGCACTCGTGCATTTCTCGTGTTATATATCTCTACTTAAAATGTGGCGAGAGGCGAATTAACCGCTTCAGTATTTTAGCCAATTTCAAACGTTTTCTTAAAAAATACAAGCCATATGCAGATCAATTCAATCAAGAAACACGCCCAGCAATTTATGGCGATATCATGCGCACTCCTTCTTGGCGCGTGTGCCAGCAGCGGCCCCAAGCCATTTAAAATTCATGGCGAAGCGGATCCCTCCTTGAATAGAGACAGCAGTGGCAAACCTTTGTCATTGGTCCTACGCCTCTACCAGCTTAAAACTCCAGACGAATTTAACCGCCTGACTTTCGATTCGCTAGTCAGCGGCAAAACCGACGCAGAGCTACTTGGCACATCGATGCTATCGCATAATGAATTTATGCTACTGCCGGGCAAATCGCTGGGGTTTGACGACAAAATTGCCGAGGAAACTAAATACGTTGGTATTGTTGGTTTCTTTCGCAAGCCTGATCCGCAATTCTGGCGCGTCTTAGTGAGCGCTGAAGATATCCGCGATGCAAAAGAGCTGAGCTTTAAAGCCCAAGACTGCTTTTTGCAGGTGATTCAGCCAAAAACTCAGCTAATACCAGGCCAGCCTGCCGTGTTTAAAGCAGACTGCGGCTTTGCACTTAAGAAAGCAGCACCAAAAACTAAATAACACCCCCCTGTTATGACTAATAGCTTGCACTGCAGACGCTGGGGCGCTGCAGACGAGAGCCAAGCCGGAGTAATCATCAATGTTGAAAGCTAAACGCGTCTTATGGGGCGAAGGAATGTTCCTTCGCCCGCAGCATTTCCAGCAACAATCCTTACTGCAGGACTATCAGCAAGCAGAAACCCGCCAATTACTCAGCCGCCATAGCTGGGGCCTACAAAAGTTTCAGATCGACGAAGTAGCCCTAAGGGGTGGGCAGGTCAGGCTAGACTCGCTTTCGCTGCTATTTAGAGACGGTTGCTTATTTCAGGGGCCACAATGTGAGCCCCTCCCCCTCTCCCGAGATTTAAACGACATCCCAGGATTAGGCGTAAGCACCACGCTCTACGCTTGCTTGTCTGAGCTGCAGCCCTACGGCGGCAATACCCAAAACAATGACAATCAAGCATCACGCTCCACCCGCTTCAGAAACGCCAGCCACGGCGTGGCCGATTTATTTACCCAAGCATTAGAAGCCGACTTAACCACGCTGGAGCTGGATGTTCGCCTGATGGTGGATGAGGAAAACCGCGATGGCTATGAATCAGTCCCGCTAGGACGGCTATCCAAAGATGCAACTGGCCAGTGGTCGGTGAGCAAGGGCTTTTATCCACCCTCAATTACCGTGAGCGCTATTCCTGAGCTCAGCCAAAATCTGCGCCGCTTGCTGGATATTTTGCTGGTTAAAAGCCAAGCATTAGCAGGTGCTCACCGCGAGCGCGCTAAAAATGTCATGGAATACGGCACCACCGATATCGCCTCGTTTTGGCTACTGCATACGGTAAACCGCAACTTTGCCCGCATCAATCACTTGGTAAAGTGTGAGCCACTTCACCCTGAAGAGTTGTATCGCGCTCTAGCCGAGTTTTGTGGCGAATTACAGACATTTTCATCGGTTTACACACTGGCCGATATTCCCGTCTACAGTCATGAATCCTTGCATGATTCTTTGATTGTGCTGGATACACAAATCCGTGAATTGCTCGATACCGTGATTTCTGCGCGTTATGCAGTGATCCCGCTCACATCACCTAAACCGTCCTTCCATATTGGCCGACTAGAAAGCGATCGTTTCCTCGACAATGTGGACTTCTACCTATCGATCCAGAGCGAGCAGCCCGCTTCCGCCATTATCGAAACCGTGCCACTGAAATTCAAAATTGGCGCGCCCGATGATGTAGATAAGATTTTGAACTCGGCCATGCGCGGGGTCAGTATTTCATATGCAACACAAACGCCTTCTGCGATTCCGATCCGCGTAGGCAACCACTATTTTGCATTTGAGCCGCGTGGCGAGATTTATCAACGCATGCTGCAGTCGCGCAGTATTTGTATTTACATCCCGCAATCGCTATCTGATTTAAAACTTGAGCTAATTGCCGTATTTCGCTGAGATTAAACAATGAACCAAGCCACAACTACCGAAGCCCATCCACTGGCCGTTGCCAAACCGGCAGCGCCCAGCTTGCGCGAATTACTTGAAGATGGCGTTTATCTGCTGTTTTTACTGAAAGACGGCAATGCACCTAGTAGTGCTGCCGAATTTAACCGCCGTGTTGATCACTTTCTTGCCCAGTTTGAAAAAAACTCCCGTAACTTTAGCAAAGAAGTAGCCGGCATTACCGAGGCAAAATACGCATTTTGTGCGCTAATGGATGAGATTATTCTTTCATCAGAATTCAGCCTGCGCGAAGAATGGGAACGTATGCCGCTACAGCTGCGTATTTTTGGCGAGCATCTCGCGGGTGAAGGCTTTTTTGACCGCTTGGAAGTGCTGCGCCGCGATCCAAACAATAATTTTGAAGCGATGGAAGTATTCCATACCTGCCTACTATTGGGTTTTCAGGGTAAATATCTGCTGGAAGGCCAAGAAAAGCTGGGCTACTTAACCGCTCGTGTTGGTCAGGAAATTCAGCAGGTACGCGGCGGCAAGGCCGAATTTGCTCCTAACTGGAAGCTCCCACAGCGTTTTCAAGCCTTTGTAAGGCATGAATTACCGCTTTGGCTGTACTTTGCGCTACTGGCGCTGGTTGGCGCTGGGCTTTTCATTGCTTACCGCTTACTGCTGGCGCAGGAAATTAGCAAAGTTCTTGGCTAATGAGTACCCCTCGCCGTCAGACACTCACCCTGCCATCCGTGCTGGATCGTCTGCTAGACGATGAGCCCGATATCAGCCGCGCCTCTTCTGCCATGCTCTACGAGCTGCCGCAGTTTAGGCGGGCGCTGGCGCGTGATTTAGAGTCGCTACTAAACACCCGCATCATGGATATGCCCGAGTTATTTGAGCTCTACCCAATGGCCAGTGAATCCATGCTGCAATTTGGTATTCCTGATTTATCTGGCATTAGCCTGCTTAATCCGGATGACAGGGAAATGCTACGGGAACGCCTGCGCCGCGCCATTGAGCGGCATGAGCCAAGGCTGATTCGGGTACGTATCAGCCTTGACGCACCTAGAGAGCTAGAACGCCATCTGCGTTTTAGGGTAGATGCCGTTTTAAAAGTTCACCCGCATCGCCCGCCTGTGAGCTTTGATGCCACTTTGCAGCTTTCATCCAATGTTTACCGCATTCAAGATCGTTAAGGACTGCGCTGTGTTGAAAGCAGCGACTGACATTTGTGTTAGCTAGGGTCTGTTGTCATATTTAGCCCTTGCAATACTGCATACCATTCACCGGAACACCTCTCATGGATTTAACCCAGCTCCTCGCCTCCTTCGCCGCAGCCTTTAATCAAGACAATCGCCTTATTAGCCTTCAGCTGGGCGATGGTGCGGCTTGGGGCGAGCAGCTTTTACCGCAAAAAATCAGCGGCAGCGAAGGGATTAGCCAAGCTTATTGCTATCGGCTTGAATGCCTGTCTCCCGATAGCCACTTAGAGCTTAAATCTTTGCTTGGCTTGCCCGTGGTTCTGAGCGTTATCGATGCAAACGGTGCAGCAATAGAGCGCTGTGGTGTTATTTCTAAGGCAGAATTATTAGGCTCTGATGGCGGCTTTGCTAAATATGCATTGACCATTGAGCCGCCTTTTTCTTTATTACGCTACCGCCGCACCTCCCGCGTTTTTCAAGATTTAAGCGTAGCCGAGATTATTAAGCAGGTTTTAGCCGAGCATCAGGCGCTTAATCCCGTGTTTGCCAGCGTGCAAACGCTGGAGCTTCAGTTATCAGGTACACATTCCCCACGCTCCTACTGCCTACAGTACAGGGAATCAGATTTTGACTTCCTGCTACGTATCCTTCATGAAGAAGGCATTGCATGGCGTTTTAAGCATTTAGCCGGAGATAGCCCGCAAGTTCAGCTAATTCTGTTTGATGACGTTTACGCCTTACCGGAAACCACAGATTCTGCCGTGCGTTTTCATAGAGCCGACAGCACGGAAGAATCAGATGCACTCACCACATGGACCAGCCAGCGCCAAGTAGGCAGCAGCACAGTGTCTTTAGCCAGCTTTGATTACAAAGCCACCACAGCAAACCAAAGCTTTGATGAAAGCCGTATCGACCAAGGCGATGGCGGGCAGCAGCTTCAGGCTAGCCTTGAAGATTACGATGCCCAGACGCACTATTACGCCAGTGATGCAGAAGGCCTAAGCCATTATGCGCAATTGCGTCAGCAAGCGCACGACAGCCAGAAGAAATCTTTTTCT
Organism: Iodobacter sp. CM08; assembly: GCF_033446605.1. Lineage (NCBI taxonomy): Bacteria > Pseudomonadati > Pseudomonadota > Betaproteobacteria > Neisseriales > Chitinibacteraceae > Iodobacter > Iodobacter sp. CM08. Next base: position 14,041 of record NZ_JAWQUO010000038.1, read on the forward strand.
GGCTCTGGCACATTGCGCAGCCTGCAAGCGGGTGAATGGTTCCGCTTAGAGGATCACCCCGCCCACGATTTTGATAGCGCAGAAAATCGGGAATTTGCGATTACGGCGCTGACGTTTACCGCAAACAACAACCTGCCAGCCGATTTAAGCCAGCAGCTACTGATGGTTGCCCCGAGCTTACTGGCCGCTTCAGCGGCAAAGGGCGCAATTGCTCTCGCTCCTTATCAAGTCGATTTCACCGCCCAAAGACGCGGCCAGCCGCTGACACCTGCCTTTGCTCATGGCCCGCTGAGCAAACCAAGCAGCCGAGGCGTGCAAACCGCTACCGTAGTTGGCCCTGCCGGTGCAGAAGTCCATACCGATGAGCTAGGCCGAATAAAAATTCAGATGCACTGGCAAAGATCAAATGAGCACCCAGAATTTGGCGCAAACCTAGACGATAAGTCGTCCTGCTGGATTCGTGTTTCCATGCCATCCGCCGGAGCAGGCTTTGGCCACCAGTTTATTCCGCGAATCGGCCAGGAAATTTTGGTGGATTTTATCGAGGGAGATATCGACCGGCCCATCGTTACCGCCGTGGTCCACAACGGATCTCATCCACCTTCAACATTCAGCGGCGCAGGCAGCTTGCCCGCCAATAAAACCCTATCAGGCATCAAGAGTAAAGAATTTGAAGGCGGCCAATACGGCGAGCTACTGTTTGACGATACAAAAGGCGAAGTACGCACAAAACTATCTAGCGAGCACGGTAAAACCCAGCTCAACCTTGGCTATTTAATCCACCCAAGAACCGACGGCAAAGGTGAGCCACGCGGCGAAGGATTTGAGCTACGCAGCGATAATCAAGGCGCAATTAGAGCCAATGGTTTGCTCATCAGTACCGAAGCCAAAAACGGCGCAAGCGGCAAACAGCTTGATCACACACCCGCCCAAAGCCAGCTTGAATCAGCCTTAGCACTCGCACAAAGCCTTGGTGAAACAGCGACCAAGCAACTCGCAGACAGCATAGAAACCGGCGAAGATGATCAAACCATCAAGCCAGACAATAGCGTAGGCGATAAAAAGACCACCGGCCATTTGCATCACCACGTGCACGCCAGCAAAAGCTTGGAAGCAGGGTCAAACACCGACAAAGACGGCAAGAGCAAATCTCAAGACCAAGCGGGCCAACGCCCCGAAGGAAGTCCTCTTGGGGGACAAAAAATCATCCTGCTACATGGGGAAGACGGCGTGGCCATCACCAGCCCGCAAAGCCAGACGCTGGCCGCCGGAACTAACCTCGATCTGGTCGCCCAAAGAGACAGCAACCAAACCTCCGGCCGCCGCTGGATTCATAATGTAGGCCAACACATCAGCCTATTTGTGGCCGGGGTTAAAGAGCAAATCGCCCTTAAACTCATTGCTGCAAAAGGCAAAATCCAGCTACAAGCGCAAAGCGACGATATTGAAATTACGGGCGATAAAAGCATCAAAATCACCGCCTGCAAAGAAAACATCCATATCGTTGCCAAAGATGAAATTCTGATGACGGCAGGTGGCGGCTACATCCGCATCAAAGGCGGCAATATCGAAATCCACTGCCCGGGCACGGTGAGCATTAAGGGGGCGAACCATGAGATGAGCGGGCCAGCGAGTATGAGCCCTCCCCTACCCATTTTTCCTGGTGAGGTATGTATTGCCTGCCTATTGCGCGCAGCTAAAAATGCCGCCCCTTTTGTTCCAAGGTAAGCCATTATGCAATTAACTCCATTACCTGCTTTTTTATTTGAGCAGCATGAAAGCATTAAACTAGATTTACAGAAAAACAATATCACTACGCCTATATATGCCCTAATTGATTTGGCAAGCACAGAAAATGCAAGCCGGTGGTTGCGGATTCTTCAGGCTGATAAGGCTTATTGTTTATTTGATGGCACACCTGAATCAACAGCAAGAACAGAAGCGCCTTGGTTAGTGCGTGTGGATCAAAATGACTATTTGCTGAGTGAAACAATTACCGCTGCTTTACTGGGGGATTGCTGTAGCTGGATTTGCTCTGGATTACCACAAGCAGAGCTGGCACTGCGTTTAAACGCACGATTAGACGTTAAGTTAGAAGACCAGCTTGCCTTATTGCGCTTTTATGATCCACGTATTTTGCCTAGCTTATTGGCCGTGCTTGAAGCGCCAGCGCAAAGAGATTTCTTAGCGCTTGGGGAGTATTGGTTCTGGCTGGGGCGAGATGGCATGTTATTCAAGCAAGCAATTGATGAAGATGAGCATGATTTATTAAAATGGCCATTGGCACTATCTGATAAACAGCAAGAGCCTTTATTAAGAATGGCCGAAACAGATCAATTGCAGGTGCAATTAGGTGAGCAATTTCCATCATTGTTTTATCCAATGACTAGAGCGGCTCGGTTTCAATTTGTTAAAATGCAGCGCGATCAGGCCGTTCAAAATGGATTCACGCAATTTATGGATCAACTTTATTACTGTGCATTAGCTTTACAGTGGGGCCCACACTTTAATCATGAAGAAAAATGGCAAGCTGTGCTGGCTGAAGGTCGAGTAAATACATTGGAATTAGCGATTAAAAATGCAAAATAAGCTTTCCTATACCGTAAATATCATCATTAAAAATAATAAATAAGGGAATTAATGAGCAATATTAAATATTGCCCAAGCCTGCTCGTACTAATTCTTACTGGCTGCAGTAGCTATGCCTCAGAAAGCGTTTCGCTTACCTTGCACGGATATAACTATACCAATCGCTATATCGATAGTTATTCAATTAATGGCCAAGGAGGGAGGAATCTTTTCCTTAGTACCTCTACATCCGGCGGTGGGGGGGAGGTTTGCTGTGGGAGCTGGTGGACGAATAGCCGCTTACCAATTAAGGTAAAAGTGAAGTGGGTGGCAAATTCTTGTGAATTTAAAGAATATTCTTCTACAGGCGAGGGTTTTTCCTCTCTACGAAATTTCTGGAAAGAGGCCGAAGCCTTGATTACCACGCCACCGCCTGCCGATGCCCGTTATTTAGAAGCGCATATTTATGAAGATGGCCATGTAGAAGCGGCAATAACCAATACCTTTTCACCGCCACGGCTTATTTTACCTTTTGATGAAGAAACACAGAGCCGCACAGGGGAGCCCTATGTGGTACCAATGTGCACTGCGGCTCAGTTAATTGACCCAAATGCCTACCCAAGTTTGACGGATAGGCAATTGAAAAATGCAGGGATAAATCCATGAGTAAAATCAAACACTGCTTAAGCCTGCTCGGACTATTCCTTGCTGGCTGCAGTAGCTATGCCTCAGAAAGCGTTTCGCTTACCTTGCACGGATATAACTATACCAATCGCTATATCGATAGTTATTCAATTAATGGTCAGTGGGGTGGGAATATGGGTTTAAGCACCTCGACTTCAGGGGGGGGGGGAGGGGTTTGCTGTGGGAGCTGGCGGCGGAATAGCCGTTTGCCAATTAAGATAACAGTGAAGTGGGTGGGGGATTCTTGTAAGTTTAAAGAATATTCCTCTACAGGCGAGCTTTTTCTCCTAAGGCGTAATTTCTGGAAAGAGGCCGAAGCCCTAATTACCACACCACCGCCTACTGATGCCCGCTATTTAGAAGCGCATATTTATGAAGATGGCCATGTAGAAGCGGCAATTACCAATACCTATTCACCGCCACGGCTTATTTTACCTTTTGATGAAAAAACACAGAGCCGCACGGGGGAGACCTTTGTCTCCCCAATGTGTACAGCGGCTCAGCTAATCGATCCGAATGCCTATCCAAGGCTGACTGATAGACAGTTAAAAGAGAATGGGATTACACCATGAGTAAAGCACGTAGCCCCTCGCTAAAAATTCAAGCTGTCCCCTTGCAAGCCAGTGCGGATTTTGCCCAAGAAGAGGGTGCGGATTCGGTTTCTGCAGCAATCATGCCGGTATTGCCTATGGTGAACACGCCTACCTTTAAGCCCGCACAGGGGCTTAAGTGCTGTATTACCCTGAATTTGGCCTTTTTCTTTGATGGTACGGGGAATAATGTAGACGCGGATGAGGGGACTTTTGAGCATAGCAATGTCGCTCGTTTATTTCGTGCACACGCTGACGACGATGTGGCTATTGGGGTTTATCGTTTTTACATCCCCGGCTTAGGCACTTATTTTAAAGATATTGGCGACGATGGGGGTGGCACCTTGGGCTTGGCTTTTGGTGGCGGAGGCACAAAACGCTTGGATTGGGCCGAAGATCAGTTTAAGACGGTGGTTGGCCATACTCAGGAAGAAATCACTGAAATACGCGTGTCATTATTTGGCTTTTCGCGCGGGGCCGCTTCGGCACGGGCTTTTGCGCTGATTTTGGATAAGCTGTGCCCAGATGGCCTGTATCAATTACCCAATGGTAAAGATGCGCCATTAACTATTTATTTTATGGGCCTATTTGATACCGTGGCTTCGGTGGGCTTACCCGCAGGCTCGGGGGTGGCAACCGCCTTGGCGGCTAGCGATGCCACCTCAGCCAAATGGGCTGCTTATGAAAAAAGCTTGGTCTCCCGCAGGAATAACCATAGTAATGGCTTAGCCAAGCTGGCCTTTGGCGAGCCAGGGGCCGATCCTAGCCCTACTTGGGCCGATGGCCATATGGCGTGGGCGAGTGATTTGCGTATTCCACGCTCTGGCGTGGTGGCTCATTGCGTGCATATGGTGGCGGCGCATGAGCAAAGGCATTCTTTCCCGAGTGATAGCGTGAGAGTGGGCCAGCACTACCCTGCTAATTGTCTTGAAATGGTCTACCCCGGCATGCACTCCGATGTAGGTGGTGGCTATCGCCCCGGCGAGGAAGGTAAAAGTATTCGAGGTGCTGAAATACTGGGACAGATCCCCCTATTGGCGATGTATCAATTAGCCATGGAAAAGGGCGTGCCCTTAATGAGCATGGAGAAGCTAAAACAAAGGGAGTTGGATATAGATTTTGATGTGTCTCCAGACTTTTTAAAAGCCTATAGCAATTATCAAGCTAAAATTAGCAATAGCACCCTAGGCAGAACGGTGCTTTCACATATGTATTATTACTTTTTATGGCGATTTTTTAGAATAAAAAATTCACGGGCCGCTCAATTAAAAACCAATGAAGATCAAGAAATCGGGTTTAAAAAAGATCACGAAGAATTAGGAAAAAAAGTCGGTGATTTAGAAGAAAAATATAAGCAGGCGCGTAAAAAAGCACAAAAAGCCAGCCGACCAGTGCAAAACCAACGCAATATGCAGGCCCGTGCAGGCGGAGAAGTAGACCCCCAGCTATTGGAAGATGAAGCACAGGCCAATAATGAGCTAGAAATTGCCAAAGATAATTGGCTTAAAGAAAAAGCAAAGCTTGATAGCTTGCCCAGTATTGGCAAAACAGGGGCGAGTTTGCCCATGTATGATCGATTGCTAGCACAAGAAACACAGCAAATTATTAAATTGGCGCAATCAGGCGAAAAATTGCGCCCGCACTACCAAGGCTTATTAAAAGCTTGGCAAGATGTCCAAGAGGGTAAAGGCTTAGATGAAAAAAAAGATACAGAGCTGATTGGTTTTTTTGATAACTATATGCACGATTCGCTGGCTGGTTTTGCAACTGATTTAACCCTGCCCTCTGATCCACGCTGCATCTATGTGGGTGGGGATGACGAAGCAAAATACGCAGGTTTAATTTCTACCGCAAAAGATAAAATGGCTTAAGCCGTAAGGGGGAGAAGATTAAGCGATAGGATAGGCCAAGACGGAGCAGCTACTCAAAGGTGGGATATAAAACACCCAAATGATGCTGATTACCCTGCAGTTTGCTGCACCCGCCCCATCAACCGTGCTTATAGCGCCTATTTAACGTAAAATCCCTCTTTTGCTTTTTTGTAGCCCTTACATGACTGATTTAGCACGCGAAGTAGGCCGTCGCCGCACCTTCGCCATTATCTCCCACCCTGATGCGGGTAAAACGACGCTCACCGAAAAGCTGCTTTATTTCTCGGGAGCAATTCAAAACGCCGGTACGGTTAAAGGTAAAAAAGGCGGTAAATTTGCCACTTCCGACTGGATGGATATCGAAAAGCAACGGGGTATTTCGGTAGCCTCCAGCGTGATGCAGTTTGATTACCGCGATCACGTCGTCAATCTGCTCGACACCCCAGGTCACCAAGACTTCTCTGAAGATACTTATCGCGTGCTCACCGCCGTAGACAGCGCCTTAATGGTGATTGACGCGGCTAAGGGCGTGGAAGAGCAGACTATCAAACTGCTCAACGTCTGCCGCCTGCGTAATACCCCGATTATTACGTTGATGAATAAGTACGACCGCGAAGTGCGTGATTCGCTCGAGCTATTAGACGAAGTTGAAAGCGTGCTGAAGATCCGCTGCGCGCCCATCACCTGGCCAATTGGTATGGGCAAGACTTTCCGTGGGGTTTACAGCATTCTCACCGATACCGTGCTGCTGTTTACGCCAGGTAAAGGCCCGCTGGATGAAGTAGAAGTGATCGAAGGGCTAGATAACCCGCGCCTTGATACCCTCTTCCCGCTAGAAATTGGCAACACTCGTATGGAGCTAGAGCTGGTACGCGGTGCTTCGCATCCATTCGTACTAGAAGAATTCCTTGCGGGCGATTTAACCCCAGTCTTCTTTGGCTCGGCGATTAATAACTTTGGTATTCGCGAAATCTTAAACGCGCTGGTTGATTGGGCCCCTGCCCCAGGCACATCGGACGCCACGGTGCGCGAGATCAGCCCTACTGAAGAAAAATTCTCGGCCTTTGTGTTTAAGATTCAAGCCAATATGGATCCAAAACACCGTGATCGGATTGCTTTTCTGCGCGTTTGCTCGGGTGAATTTACCCGTGGTATGAAATTCAAACACTTACGACTCAACCGTGAAATTGCCGCTAATTCAGTAGTGACTTTTATGGCGCAAGGCCGTGAGCAGGTAGAAGAAGCCTACGCTGGCGATATTATCGGCCTGCCTAATCACGGCAATATCCAGATTGGCGATTCCTTCTCTGAAGGTGAGCTGCTGGCCTTTACGGGGATTCCTTACTTTGCGCCAGAAATGTTCCGCATTGTGCGCATTAAAAACCCACTGAAAGTAAAGCAGTTACATAAAGGCTTGCAGCAGCTGGGTGAAGAAGGTGCGGTACAAGTATTTAAGCCACTGAATGGCTCAGACTTGATTCTGGGTGCGGTAGGTGTGCTGCAGTTTGAAGTTGTAGCCTCGCGCCTTGCCAATGAATACGGTGTAGAAGCGGTGTTTGAATCAACCACCATCTTTACCGCCCGTTGGGTCAGCTGTGATGATGACAAAATGCTCGACGACTTTGAAGGGCAGTTGGTTAATAACTTAGGCCGCGATGCCGCAAACAGCCTTGCTTATTTAGCCACTAGCCGAGTGAATTTACAGCTCACTCAAGAGCGCTGGCCTAAAATTGTGTTTCACGCAACTAGAGAACACTCCGTTACCTTGTAAATATTCAATCCAACAGCGCCGCAATAAGGCGCTGTTTTTTTTTGCAATTTATGCTCCTTTTTTTGCCAACAAAAGTAGTCCACTTTATACAAGCTACAAAAACAAGAACTTGATTTATATTAAGTTTTTGCCGAACGTATCAGACTACGATAGTTACATGAACTAAGCAGAACAACATCTGCCTATCTATTAAGTGCACAAAAAAGTGCACGGCAACAGGGCCCTGAGGCCTATAGGAGCATCAGCTATGAACGCACCAGAAAACCATCTAAAACTTGACGCATGGCGTGGGTTTAAAACAGGTGAGTGGCAAGATAAAGTCGACACCCGTGGTTTTATTCAACTGAATTACACCCCCTATTTAGCTGATGATAGTTTCTTAGCTGGCCCTACCGAGCGCACAACTCAGCTCTGGACAGAGTTATCTGTTCAACTTAAAGAAGAGCGTAAACGTGGTGTATTAGAAGTATCTACCCACGTTGGCGCATCGATCACTGCGCACGGTCCTGGCTATATCAATAAAGATTTAGAAACCATCGTCGGTGTTCAAACTGACAAACCACTGCGTCGCGCCATTATGCCGAACGGCGGTTTGCGCATGGTGCAAAACGGCCTTGAAGCCTATCACTTTGAAATGAACCCACAAATTGTAGATATCTTTAGCAAGTACCGTAAAGATCACAATATGGGCGTATTTGATGCTTACACACCAGAAATCATGGCTTGCCGTAGCTCGGGCGTGATTACAGGTCTACCAGATTCATATGGCCGTGGCCGTATCATTGGTGACTATCGTCGTGTCGCACTTTACGGCGTTGATTTCCTTATCGTCGACAAAAAACGTGAAAAAACTGAACTCAATGATGTTCCGTTTACCGAATCCGTGATTCGTCTGCGTGAAGAATTATCCGAGCAAATCAAAGCGCTGGGCGAACTCAAGCAAATGGCTAAGTCTTACGGCTTCGATATTTCTAAGCCAGCCACCACCGCCCAAGAAGCCATCCAATGGCTATATTTTGGCTATCTTGCTGCAACTAAAGAGCAAAATGGCGCGGCGATGTCAATTGGCCGTACCTCAACCTTCCTTGATGTATATATCGAGCGCGATCTGATCGAGGGCCGTATTACCGAATCAGAAGCCCAAGAAATGATTGACCATATGGTCATGAAATTGCGCATTATCCGCTTCTTGCGTACCCCAGAATACGACGATTTATTCTCTGGCGATCCAACATGGGTCACAGAATCTATCGGTGGTACGGGTCTTGATGGCCGTACTCTGGTAACCAAATCCAGCTTCCGTGTTCTGCACACCTTGTACAACCTTGGACCGGCCCCAGAGCCTAACTTAACTGTATTGTGGTCAACTTCTTTCCCGCAAGGCTTTAAAGAATTTTGCGCTAAAGTGTCGATCGATACCTCTGCCATCCAGTACGAAAACGATGACTTGATGAATCCAAAATGGGGTGACGATTACGCCATCGCATGTTGTGTTTCGGCTATGGCTGTAGGTAAGCAAATGCAATTCTTTGGCGCACGGGTCAACCTTGCCAAAGCCATGCTGTATGCGATCAACGGTGGTGTGGATGAAAAAACCGGCAAAGTAGTGGCCAATGGTTTTGAACCACTCAAAGGCGATGTGCTCAATTACGACGAAGTGATGGCCAAATACGATGTGATGCTGGATTGGTTGGCAAAAACATACGTGACTGCACTGAACTCCATTCACTACATGCACGATAAATATTCGTACGAACGTATCGAAATGGCCCTGCATGATCGCGATATCCTGCGCACCATGGCTTGCGGTATTGCGGGTCTGGCAGTTGCCGCTGATTCACTTTCAGCCATCAAACACGCCAAAGTTAGCGTTATCCGTAACGAAAAAGGCATTGCCGTCGATTACAAAATCGAAGGCGATTACCCTGCTTACGGTAACAACGACGACCGTGTAGATGATATTGCCGTGTGGCTCACCACCACCTTCATGAATAAGATCAAGGCTCAGCCTGTGTTCTATCGTGATTCAATGCCTACTCAATCGGTACTGACCATTACATCCAACGTGGTTTACGGTAAAAAAACCGGTAACACACCTGACGGCCGCCGCTCAGGCACACCGTTTTCCCCAGGTGCCAACCCAATGAATGGTCGTGATACCAATGGCTTTATCGCTGCCGGTTTCTCGGTATCGAAAATCCCATACGAATCAGCTTTAGATGGCGTGTCATGGACAGCTTCGATGACGCCAGATGCGCTAGGCCACAACGATGCAGATCGCGTTAAAACCTTAGCCGCTTCGATTGATGGCCTGTTTGGGCCGCACGGCGAAGAATGCTCAACTTGTTTAGATAAAGATGCTGTTGATCAAACAATGGATCAACTCTTCCATCTGAATATGAATGTGCTCAACCGCGACACCCTGCTTGATGCGATGGAGCATCCAGAAAACTACCCACAGCTCACCGTGCGTGTTTCTGGCTATGCAGTGAACTTTGTAAAGCTAACTCGCGAACAGCAAATGGACGTGATTAGCCGTACATTCCACGGCAAGTGTTAAAGGGATAGTAGGGTGGGCACGTTTTTGTGCCCACGCGGTGATTTTTAACGAGATATCTACTTCGCCTGCGTGGGCACGATAAACCGCTGTGCCCACCCTACTCGCTGACCAATCAATCCAAAAGCATACTCACCCAAGGAGCAGCCCATGGCACAACTATTTCACCTCAATATGAATGTGTTGAACAAAGAAACACTGCTTGATGCAATGGAAAACCCAGACAACTACCCACAACTTACCGTGCGTGTTTCTGGCTATGCGGTTAATTTTGTGAAGCTCACCCGTGAGCAGCAAATGGATGTGATTAGCCGTACTTTCCACGAAAAGACTTAAGCGTCACCCTCAGCAATAAATCAATCGCCCTATCCGAAACGGATCTTTAAGTGCATGCTTAAAGATCCGTTTTTAATGTAAAAAAATAAAAAATAATCACTGGAAAACCTATGACCCCCAATAAGCCACTGGGAGAAATCATCCCGATCTCGTTTGATACCGAACATCATCAGCAGGGATTTGTGCATTCAATTGAAACCGGTGCGGCCGTTGATGGTCCCGGCATGCGCTTTGCCCTTTTTGTAAGTGGCTGTCAGTTCCGCTGCCTGTATTGCCATAACCCAGACACTTGGAAGCTGCACAACGGCAAAAGCTACACCGTTGAAGCCGTCATGACCGAGTTAAAAAAATACGCTAGCTTTTTGCGGATTGCAGGTGGGCTGACCATCTCAGGCGGCGAGCCTTTAATGCAGGCACACTTTGTTGGCGAGATTTTCCGCCGCGCCAAGCAAGATCTCAAACTACACACCGCCCTCGATACCCAAGGCTTTTTAGCCGCGCATTTAGACGATGCATGGTTTGATAATGTAGATTTGGTGCTGCTCGATATCAAACAAATCAACCCTGTTAAATATGAAGCGCTAACCAGCAAACCCCTGCAGCCAACGCTAGACTTTGCCGAGCGCTTACAAAAGTTATTCAAACCAGTCTGGATCCGCTACGTGCTTATCCCAGGCATCAGTGATGATATTAACGATGTAGAAAAACTCGCTGATTACCTGAAACCCATGAGCAATATCGAGCGAGTAGAAGTGCTGCCCTTCCATAAAATGGGCGAAAGCAAATGGGCAGAGCTAGGCATGAAATACGAGCTAAGCGACACCCCCACCCCCACTCCAGAGCTGGTCGAGCGGGTTAGGGAGCAATTTAGAGCGCGGGGATTATTTACCTGTTGATTAGCGTGCTCATCAGCTTTGTCCGAAAACCATGCTGAAGAACGCAGCAACCTAAGTGCGTCATCCCCGAGTGCTTTTATCGGGGATCCAATCACGGGCATGTAGGATGAGTACGCTTTTGTGCACATACATAGCAATGTTAGCCCCTGAGGCGTGAGTACAAAACACGTACCCACCCTCGCTCTGGTCTCCACCAAAACCATTCGGCCTCCCTATAGTTTATGAAGTTAAAAACTTAACTTGGTATGCATAGAGAGACACACGCTCTGCATCAAGCTAGCCCCATGAAAGCAAATATAATTACATCTTTAATAAGCAGCGCCGCTCGCGCAAATGAAGCATGATAAACTGAGCACCCTTTTGCCCCTGCTGAATATTGCCTCCCATGTATGAACTTCTGATCGGCCTACGCTATACGCGTGCCAGCCGTCGTAATGGTTTTATTTCGTTTATTTCTCTGATCTCCGTCGTGGGTATTGCACTCGGCGTAGCTGCACTGATTATTGTACTGTCGGTAATGAATGGCTTTCAGGCCGAGGTGCGTAATCGTATCTTAGGTATGGCGGCGCATGTACAAATCAGCGGGATAGGCAATCAGCTACAAGATTGGCAAACGGCCGCCAATGTCGCCAAGAAAAATCCACATGTTTTGGCCACCGCCCCTTATGTGCTAGGGCAAGGCTTGCTGATTAATGGCAGCCAAGTCAAAGGTGTCTTGGTGCGCGGGATAGATCCGCAGCAAGAGAGCAAGGTCAACGAAGTGGCTGGCAAGTTGGTGACTGGTGAACTGCACTCCTTACGCTCAGGTGAGTTTGGCATCATCTTAGGCATTTCACTCGCCAATGAGCTATCGGTGCGCCCTGGTGATCGGGTCACGATGATTACGCCACAAGGGCAAGTCACCCCTGCTGGGCTGATTCCAAGAATGAAGCAATTCACAGTGACCGGCATCTTTAAGGCCGATTACGCCCCTTATGATATTGGTCTGGCGATGATTGATATCAAAGACGCTCAAACGCTATTTCGAACCGGTAGCGCAGTTTCTGGCGTAAGGCTGAAGCTGGATGATTTAAATCTAGCCCGCCGCGTTGCGCGCGAAATTAACCAAGCCATGCCTGAGCTGATCGCATCCGATTGGTCGCAAGAAAATCCAACCTATTTCCGCGCCGTTGAAATAGAAAAACGCATGATGTTTATTATTCTGACGCTGATCGTGGCGGTGGCCGCGTTTAATCTGGTTTCAACTTTGGTGATGGTGGTGACGGATAAGCAAGCCGACATCGCCATCTTGCGCACGCTGGGCGCATCGCCGTTTTCAATTATGAAAATATTTGTGATTCAAGGGGCCTTATCGGGTGTAATTGGCACGGGGTCGGGCGTACTAGCGGGTATTTTAGTTTCTAAAAATCTAGATGTGATTGTGCCCTTTATTGAGCGCATCCTAGGCACCACTATTTTATCCCCCGATATTTATCTGATTTCTGAGCTGCCATCCCGCGTATTGTGGAGCGATGTAAGCAGCATCGGTGGCATCTCACTATTACTTGCCCTACTGGCTACCCTTTACCCTAGCTGGCGCGCCTCTCGCGTCAATCCTGCTGAGGCTTTACGTTATGAGTAATTTAGATCAAGCGCCTGTATTAGCGGCGCAAGGCTTAAGCAAAAGTTATACAACGGGCGCGCTTGAAACCCAAGTTTTAGCGCACATTGATTTTGCCTTACACCGAGGCGAAACGGTGGCGATTGTTGGGGCTTCCGGCTCTGGCAAATCCACCCTGCTGCATTGCCTAGGCGCGCTGGACGCACCTAGTAGCGGGCAAATCCAACTGATGGGTAAAGACCCGCTAGCGTGTAATGAAACTGAACGTGGGCTGATGCGTAATCAGCATCTGGGCTTTGTTTATCAGTTTCATCATCTGCTGCCAGAATTTAGCGCAGTAGAAAACGTCGCCATGCCACTCCTTATCCGCCGAATGGATAAGGCCGCTGCATTAAAAGAGGCAGCAGCCATCCTAGCGCGCGTGGGCCTAAGCGAGCGTAGCCACCACAAACCAAGCGAGATGTCAGGCGGAGAGCGCCAACGCACGGCCATCGCACGGGCGCTGGTCACCCGCCCCGCCTGCGTACTAGCCGATGAGCCAACGGGTAATCTAGATAGAGAAACGGCAGCGGGCGTGTTTGAACTGATGCTGGAATTAGCCAAGGAATCGGGTACAGGCTTTGTGATTGTAACGCACGACCCAGAGCTAGCCGCCAAGTGTGGGCGCATGCTCAGGCTATCAAAAACCGGCCTAGATGCGGGCTAATTAGATATTCACCATCCCCTTCGACCAAGCCAATACACTGACTGGTATAGCTTAGGGGGATCTCGAAAAGCCTATCTTTCTAAGTAAGACAAGGCGCGTATTAAAAAAATCGACGCTGCATATGTTTGATATGTAATGAAATTTTTTAATGCGCAACGCAGCATGATGAGATCAGCTGGGTTTTTCGAGGGTCCCTTAGGCAAAGGGGATAGATTAAGACCACCAGACTAAGCCCAAACAACTCCCGCTTAAAGCATGCTATACCGTCATTGAAGACTTTAACTTTCGGTACGAGTCCATGATACGGCCAGCACATTCCCCCTCTCTGACCACTTACACACTCAAGCAAGCCATAGTCCTGTTTATTTTTTGCAGTGTAAGCGCCCCAAGCCATGCGCTCACGATTTATACCGAAAGCTGGCCCCCTATTAGTTATATGGCAGACAATAAATTAACGGGAATGGGGGTTGAAATAGTACAAGCTTTGCAAAGCAAGCTAGACAATAAAGACGCTATCCAGCTAGTACCATGGGTACGCGGCTATAAAGCACTGCTTGATGGGCCGGATGTGATGCTATTTAGCGTGGGACGCTCGAGCGAGCGTGAGAAATTAATGATTATGCTTGGCCCCATTGCCATCAGCAGCACCAGTGTTTACACCCGTAAAGGCAATGCTAAACGCCTATTGGCATTGGGAGATGGCATTTACAAGCAAGCCATTGGCAGTTACCGAGGCAGTATCTTTGCTGATACCGCAGCAAAGAAAGGCTTTAGCAAAATTGACTTAGCCCCTACACCGCAAATAACCGCAACAAAACTCATGGCCAACCGATTTGATTTATGGGTGGATGGCAGCGTAGTGGTTGCATCTGTTTTAAAAGAAATTGGCCACTCCGCCGATGAGGTAGAAAAAGTAATGACGCTAGATAGCTTAGAGCTCTATTTAGCGTTTTCCCATCAAACGCCCGCTCGCACGATCCAAGAATGGGAAGAAGCGCTGATCTGGCTAAAAAAAGAAGGCCTCTTTCAAAAAATACATAGAAAATGGCTACCCAATGAAGCGCCTCCGCTGGAGGTCAATGTATTAAAGCCACCAGCCTAGTGCAATCACTTCACATCACGTGTTGCTGACGAAGCTCTAACGCCCATGCCCTGCAAAAACATCCTCAACACCCTTTGCTCAATTTTGGCTCTTTGTCCCAGCGGCACCGCTATTTGCAATTGCAGGCCAATCTCTTCATAGCGATCCAAAAAAATTCTTACCCGTGGCTCTATCATGGGGGATTCCAGCGCATAGCGGCGCTCCAGCTCACGGGCATGGCGGGATAAATCTAGCGCATATTCAGCGGCGATAAGCTGCCCTGCTTCCAGCAACACCACCTCGGCCTTCAACCAATCATCTGTCCGAGTAATAGCGATATGAATTGTCTGTAAAACATAATCACCCAGCATGCTTTCATTAAATACCGCCTGATTCAGCAGTAAAGAGTTGGGCACGGTAATGCTGCGCCCCACCGTACCCTGATGCTGTGAGGCATGGCTAGATTCCATCAGCGTTGTTGATACAAAATTCATATCAATCACCTGCCCACGGATACCGCCAATCTCAACCCTATCCCCTACTGTAAATGCATTACTACTGCTGCGATAAATCGATCCCAGCATGCAAAGAATCATTTCCTTGGTTGCCAACACAATGGCCGCAGCAATCGCCACCAAAGACACCGCAAAGGTCTGAATCTCATGCCCCCAGATAAAAATCATGCCGAGGAAAAAAACCCCTAGCGCAGTATTCCTAAGGTAGACCAGCCAGCGACGACGAACCTCTGGCCCTAAATCATGCCGGCGCAAAATAGCGCGACGCATTAAAGATCGACAAACCATTAAAACGGTAATAAAAACAACAGAAATAATCGCATCACGGATCAATGCTCTATCTGCCAACATGGGCAAAAGAGCCGCTGCTAGCCTTTCGTAATATCCCAGCATAGTTACCCTTATTTAATTATCTCTGGCTGCTCAGTAATACCGCGGCCACATCGGCAGGCTCAGTTAAGGTTCGGACTTGCATAAATAATGCTTCCGCCTCTGGATAAGTTCGACGTAAATAAGTCAGCCACTGCTTCATTCGCCCCGCACGGTGCTTAGGCATAATGTGCTGAGCCTGAATCAGTTGCCAAAAGCACAGAAACAAGGGTTGCAGTGCCTCCCAAGGCAGCTGCGCGTGACCGGTTTTTGCCATTAGCGCCAAGCTAGGATTAGAAACAATGCCGCGCCCCAGCATAATTTGATCGCAGCCCGATACTAGAGCGCAGCGGTGAAACTCTTCCACCGTCCAAATCTCGCCATTAGCCACCACCGGCACGTTTGATGCCGACAGCGCCTCCCGAACGGCAGGGATTAGCTCCCAATAGGCAGGTGGCTTATAACCATCAAGTTTAGTCCTAGCGTGCACCACCACCCGTGCGGCACCGCCACTGACCATCGCCTGCGCGCATTCAATAGTTTGGCTACTGTCGTTATAACCAAGGCGCATTTTGGCTGTCACGGGGATATGCATGGGTACCGCGCGGCGCACAGCAGCTACAATCTGCTCAATCAGCTCGGGCTCTTGTAACAGCACGGCTCCGCCACGGTGGCGATTCACACTTTTAGCTGGGCAACCAAAATTTAAGTCGATTTCATAAGGGCCAAGCTCAGCCAAACGCGCCGCATTTTCGCCCATGCATACGGGATCTGAGCCAAGTAACTGCACGCTAACCGGCACGCCAGCCACCGTTTTGCTGCCGTTTAGCAGCTCTGGCGCAATCCGCAGAAAGGTTTTATTCGGCAGTAAAGAGCCACTAATGCGGATAAACTCCGTCACGCACATATCAATGCCACCCACCCGCGTCAGCACATCACGCAGTACAAAATCAAGCAGCCCCTCCATCGGGGCAAGTAAAATCTTCACAGTTCATACAGCCAAAGCAGAAAGGCCGCTATTGTAACCCATGCACACCGCGCGCTCTGCATACCGTATAACCAGCAGAAAACAACAGCGAACTATCCGGCTCTTGACAACAGAACGAGCGTTCACTACGCTAGCGTAGAACGTTTGTTCTAAAAAGGTTAACCCAATGGCACATCCCAATCGCGATACCGAATACCTAGGCAAGCTGCAAGACTATTACGCTGACTACCGTAATCTACCCTCCTATTCGGTGATTGGAGATTTACTGGGCCTTGCCTCCAAATCCGCCGTTTCGGCACTGGTTAAACGCTTGCTACTTGCGGGTTATGTCGATATCACCCCAGATAAACGCCTCGCCCCAACCAAGCGTTTTTTTGAGCGTGAGCTAGCTGACTTCCCTGTACCCGCAGGCCTGCCAGCCGCTGCCAATGATGCAATGAGTGAGGCCATTAGCATCGACGATTACCTCATTGATCGCCCATCGGCATCGGTGATGGTGCGCGTTAAAGGCGATTCTATGATCGACGCGGGCATCCACGATGGTGATATTGCCGTAGTTGAGAAACGCCATAGTGCCAATGTGGGTGATGTAGTCATTGCCATTGTGGACGGCGAATACACGCTTAAAACCTTAAGCCGCGATAAACAAGGCTATGTGCTCATGCCACAAAACCCCGCTTACGAACCCATTCGCCCCAAAGAAGGCTTAGAAATTTACGGCGTAATGGTTGGGCTAATCAGAAAATACCGATAATTGCCAAGCATTAAATAGATGCTTAAAGATAAAATAGCGGGCAATAGATCAAGAGCTGCAATTTGCCGCAGGCAACTCCCCCCTTGCATCCAAACCTGATTAAGGAGCATTTGTGAGCGAAGCTGAATTATCCCCCCTAGGCAAAACGGTAAGTTACATCACCGAATACGATCCAAATCTGCTTTTTCCTATTCCCCGCATAGGCAAACGGCTTGAGATTGGCCTAAGTGAAACACTCCCCTTTATGGGAAGCGACATCTGGAATGGCTACGAGTTATCTTGGCTCAATAGCCGTGGCAAACCACAGGTCGCCATTGCTGTATTTACTGTGCCCGCTAGCAGCCCAAACATCATTGAATCTAAATCATTTAAACTCTATTTAAATAGCTTTAACCAAACCAAGCTAGAAACACGTGAAGCGTTACAAAACCTGCTACAAGCCGACCTATCCGCAGCAGCTGGGGCAAATATAAGCGTACAGCTCATTGGCCCAGAGCAATTTCATCAGCAACGCTTGGCGGAGTTAGACGGCTATTGCATCGACAATCTAGATATAGAAGTTGATCAATACTCCCCCCAAGCAGGTTTATTAAAGTGTGATAGCGGTGCAACCACCATCAGCGAATCGCTGACCTCTAATTTGCTAAAGTCCAATTGCTTAGTCACCGGCCAACCCGATTGGGCCAGTATTCAGATTAGCTATACTGGCAAGCCTATTAATCGTGAATCGCTATTACGCTATTTAATTTCTTTTAGAAATCACAATGAATTCCATGAACAATGCGTAGAACGTATTTTTGTGGATATTCAAAGAGATTGCGCCCCAATGAAGCTGGCCGTTTACGCCCGTTACACCCGCCGTGGTGGCTTAGATATTAATCCCTACCGCTGTAATTTTAGCGGCCCCCTGCCGACTAATTTACGCGGAGCAAGGCAATAGCCTGCAGGAAAATAACTACTCGATAAAAGGCCTGTATACACAGAGGAAAGGACACAAAGCACACTGAGATAAAACAAGTGCTACTGCATCATTTTTGAATGTAAAAATGAATTCGTAGGATGTTTTTCCCCGTGTGCTCAGCGCGCTCCCCAACCTTTGTTTCTACAGATTTTTTACCTATTGATACAAAGCATGAAAACAATCGGAAGATAAAAATGAATGAAATTGCGACATTAGCGGGTGGTTGTTTCTGGTGCTTAGATGCCACCTTCGCACGTTTACGCGGCGTATCCCAAGTAGATTGCGGCTATATGGGCGGTAGTATTGAAGCGCCAACTTACAAGGCCGTATGCACTGGCGACACCGGCCACGCCGAGGTGATTCAGCTTACCTTTGATCCAGCCATTATCAGCTACGCTACAATCTTAGAGCTATTTTTTTCCCTACATAACCCCACCACCTTAAACCGCCAAGGTGAGGATGTGGGCACGCAGTATCGCTCTAGTATTTTTTTTCATAGCGAGCAACAAGCGGCAGATGCACGCAAAATGATTGCTGATTTAGCCAGTGACTACAGCGATCCTATCGTCACAGAAGTCACCCCCGCCGTCACCTATTGGCCAGCCGAAACCTATCACCAAGATTACTTCGAACAAAACCCTGAGCAGCCTTATTGCTCTGCCGTTGTAGCAGGCAAAGTACGCAAGCTGGTTCAAGAGTATGGAAACCTGCTGAAGTAAGAGATATTGTGCAGTGGGGTTAAAATACGCAGCACAAAATAACGCAAGCCACCTAGTCGTAGGGGCGCTGCTTGCTGCGCCCTTGCTTAAACTAGGAGCAGCGCCCTCAGCCACCGCAAAAAAATATCTAGTAAGCACGGGCGTATGAAAGCCTACTGCTATAATCGGGGTTTTCCCCAGTCATCTCGGATATCCATGTCACCGCAACTATCCTTGCTTCAGCCCTATCCATTCCAAAAACTAAAGCAACTTTTTGCAGATGTGACGGCCAATCCGGCACTGGCACATATTAATTTATCCATAGGCGAGCCTAAGCACGCTACACCGCAGCTAGTTACTGATGCGCTGATCGCCCACTTTGATGGCTTATCCGCCTACCCAGCTACACTGGGCTCCGATAGCTTGCGGCAAAGTATCAGTACATGGCTGGCGCGGCGTTATTCAATTGCCGCCCCTAACCCTGCCACTGAAATCATTCCTGTGAACGGCAGCCGCGAAGCGCTATTTGCCTTTGCGCAAACCATCATTGATAACAGCGGTGAGAGCCAGCCGATTGTGCTGTCCCCTAATCCGTTTTACCAAATTTATGAAGGCGCCGCCTTTTTGGCTAAGGCTAAGCCTTACTTTGTAAATTGCAATGCAGAAAATCGTTTCCAGCCCGATTGGGATGCCGTTCCTGCAGAGATTTGGCAGCGCACCCAGCTGGTGTTTACCTGCTCACCAGGCAATCCCACTGGCGCCGTGGCCTCTTTGGCCGACTGGAAAAAACTCTTTACCCTCTCTGATCAATACGGCTTTGTGATTGCCTCTGATGAATGCTACTCAGAAATTTACTTTGGTGATGAGAAACCACTGGGTGCGCTAGAAGCTGCCAGCCTACTAGGGCGTGATTATCATAATCTGGTCATTTTTTCTTCACTATCCAAACGCTCCAATGTGCCAGGTCTGCGTTCAGGTTTTGTGGCAGGGGATGCCAAATTACTCGCTTCGTTTTTGCTCTATCGCACCTATCACGGCTGCGCCATGAGCCCGATGGTGCAAGCCGCCAGCGCCGCTGCCTGGGATGATGAAGTGCATGTGATAGAAAACCGTGAACTATATAGCCAAAAATTTGCCACAGTAACGCCACTCTTACAGGGCGTGATGGATGTTCAACAACCCGATGCGGCATTTTATCTATGGGCAAAAATCAACGGCGACGATGCCGAGTTTGCCCGTAAGCTATTTGCAGAAGAGCACGTCACGGTATTGCCAGGCACCTACCTTGCCAGAAATGCCCATGGTATTAACCCTGGGCTTGGCTATATTCGCATCGCCCTCGTCGCGCCATTAAATGATTGCATTGCCGCCGCCGAGCGGATTGTCCGCTTTTGTCGTAAGTACTCTTTGCCGCTTTGATGGGCACGCCTGTTTAACTGAAAAGGAAACACCATGAGCCAACTGCAACAGATCATCGAAACCGCGTTTGAAAATCGTGCTGAAATCACCCCAGCCAATGTGACTTCCGAGCTGCGCGATACCATCAATAGCGTGATTTTGGGCTTAGACAAAGGCCAGTACCGCGTTGCGGAAAAAATAGATGGTGAGTGGCACACTCATCAATGGCTTAAAAAAGCCGTACTGCTCTCATTCCGCATTAACGACAACGTGCCTATGGATGGTGGTTGCACACAGTATTTTGACAAAGTGCCTTCCAAATTTGCCGATTACACCAGCGAAGACTTCCGTGAAGGCGGCTTCCGTGTTGTACCGAACGCCATAGCACGTCGTGGCTCCTTTATCGGTAAAAACGTAGTATTGATGCCTTCTTACGTGAATATCGGTGCCTATGTAGACGAAGGCACTATGGTCGATACTTGGGCCACCGTAGGTAGCTGCGCACAAATCGGTAAAAACGTGCATTTATCCGGCGGCGTAGGCATTGGTGGCGTATTAGAGCCGCTGCAAGCCAACCCAACTATTATTGAAGACAACTGTTTTATTGGCGCACGCTCCGAAGTGGTTGAAGGCGTGATTGTAGAAGAAGGCTCGGTGATCTCGATGGGCGTTTACATCGGCCAAAGCACCAAGATTTATGATCGCGAAACCGGTGAAGTGACTTACGGCCGCATCCCTGCTGGCTCTGTAGTGGTATCAGGCAATCTACCTTCTGCCGATGGTAAATACAGCCTGTATTGCGCGGTAATCGTTAAAAAAGTAGACGCTAAAACCCGCGCCAAAACCAGCATCAACGAATTACTGCGCGGTATTTAATCCCTACAAGAGCACCCTAAGTCGCATGCCAAAAGGTGTGCGGCTCTCCTCAAATTTTTACTCGAGCCCCCTCCTTCAAGATTATCAGCCAATTAATTGCAAGAGCTGACTAAATTAGAGCAATTTTTGTCAGTGAAACCACTAGGTATTAAAGGGGGTCTCGAAAATCCTATATTTCTAAATAAGACAAGGCGCGTATTAAAAAAAATAGACGCTGCATATGCTTGATATGTAAGGAAATTTTTTTAATGCGCAACGCAGTATTATGAGACCAGATGGGTTTTTCGAGGTTCCCTAAAGTAAAACGTTACAATCCCTTAGGCATATCTACAACACAACATAATCTAAATATTAAGCCCTGAAAAATAACTTACGCCAAGATAAATATGCCTTTAGACCACTACTTGAGTCAGCATTATTTAAACACGGAGCAATTCGCTGCTGCCTGTACGATTTCTGCCACCCAGCTTAAGCAGCTTATTCAGCACCAGCTAATCCCTGCAGCGGCTTACACCGTCACAGCGGATTCCACCTTAAAATCTTACGTCTTTGGTGAAATAGCTGCGCCCCATGCAAAAGAGGGGCAATACTTTCATCCTGCCAATAAAGCTTGGGTAATGTTGGCCCAAAAGCATATTCAAGACGTTGGCCTCAACGCCGCCTGTGCTGTCATTTATGCAGGCTTTAAACAACGCTTGCAGGCAGCTCTTGCAGAATTAAATACAACAACTTGGCGCTTAAAAGACAGCTTTAATGACGATGGCTCAATCATTAGCACAGGCTTAGCCATAAGGACAGACTTGATATGGCAGCATTTTCTATACGGCACCTTTGGCCTGTGCGTTGCCCAGCCTGATTCTGAAGCCGCTATTGCAAGCAAAGAAATCCTGCAAGAAAAACTCAGCGCTTTAAGCCAACAGGGCAAAAAAAGCAGCTTTAGCACCGCAGAGGCACAGGAGCTGCTAGCGCTAATCGACGCTCTTTCCCTCGCTTCCATGCCTTTTTCCCCGCTGGAATACCCGCTAAGCAGCCGCAAGCGGCTTATCGATGATCTGCGCCAGCGCATTCTCAGCCAACACCCCGATTTGGGCAGCGAGGCTGGCTTGACTATCCGCAGCATGCACCTTACAGATGCCAGCGCCGTATCGCAGCTGCTGCCCGATCTGGGCTACTCCGGCAACCCAAGCGACATCGCCAAGCGGTTTCAATACCTCGCAGCAAGCCCAGAGCATGATGTTTTTTTGGCATTTAAAAGCGAGCAATTGCTCGGCCTATGTCACGTACAGGGTGTGCACCTGATCGCCAGCGATGGTTATGCCGAAATCAGCGCCTTAGTCGTCAGTCATGCGCATCACCGTCAGGGTATTGGTCAAGCCCTTGTCGCCTACGCAAAAAACTGGGCGGCAGAGAAAGGCTACCCGCACCTGCGCTTGCGATCCGGCCTACATCGCGAACACGCCCATCTTTTTTATCAAGCTATTGGGTTTACTCAGCAACGTGCCAGCTACGCTTTTGAAGTCAACATCCCCGCCTCCACCGTTTTAAGCTCAGGAGAAACAGTATGACCACAAGCATCGTCTGCCAAACTAGCATTAAAACTTGGTCCGAAATCCCTTTCCATGAAATGAGCGAAGCAGGCAAGCTAAGCCGTGCCAGTATTGTGAACACACTTAGCGGGGACATCGAAGGTGAAGGGGTGTTGGAATACCTGCTGGCTTACCCAAAGATTGCAGGCGATGATGTGATTTTTACGGGTATGGAACGTATCGTTGCCAAGATGGCAGCACGCGATGGCAGCTTTGTGCTTCGCCACGAAGGCGTATTCTCTGCTAGCGCAGGAGTCAGCGGCAGTTTAACGATTATTGAGGGAAGTGGATCTGGCGATTTCACTGGCATCCGTGGCCAGGGCCAGATCAACGCCAAGAAGGGTGAACACGGTGCTGAATATAACTTGATTCTAGAAACTATAGTTTGATTTTATAAAATCCAAAAAAAACGACCATGGATCTCAAGGTCGTTGTTTGGATTCTTCTCGGTCAGAGTAAGACATCGCTGGTTACGCCATACCGGCGTAAGATACGGCGTAATTGCTCAAGGGCCTCAATTTGAATTTGCCTCACTCGCTCTCGGGTTAAATTCAAATTGGCAGCTAAATCTTCTAAAGTACAGACTTCATATCCATTGAGGCCATAGCGGCGCTCAATCACAATGCGTTGCTTTTCATTTAATTGCTTTAGCCATTCCCGCACATAGCGCTCTACTTCGGCATTTTGCAAAATAGCTTCTGGGCCATCGTGCTGATCATCTGGAATAGATTCGCCAATGGTTAGCATAGGGTCAATATCTAGAGGGGCATCTAAGGATGCGACTCTTTCATTCAAACTCATGACCCTGCGCACATCTTCTACTGATTTGCCAACCAAATGCGCAATATCTTCAATAACCGGCTCATGCCCTAATTGCGCTTCTAAATGCCTTTGAGCACGCAAATAGACATTTAATTCTTTAATCACATGCACGGGTAAACGAATGGTGCGCGATTGATTCATAATTGCGCGCTCTACACTTTGCCTAATCCACCATGTGGCATAGGTAGAAAAACGAAACCCTCGCTCGGGGTCGAATTTTTCTAATGCGTGCATTAAACCAATATTGCCTTCTTCAATTAAATCAAGAAGAGTCATACCGCGATTAATATAGTGCTTAGCGATATTAACGACCAAGCGCAAATTGTGCTCAATCATTTTTTGCCGAGCTTGGAAATCCCCTTGAACAACCTTACGAGACAAAGCGCGCTCTTCATCAGGGGTAAGCAACTTACTTTGGCCAATTTCATTTAGATAAATCTGCGTTACGTCGCCTGTGCTTTCGTGGACATGAGCCTCGGCTTCCTCAGCAGCAGGCTCGACATCCGTTTCCGCACCTTCTTCCTGTTCGGCCTTCTCGAGATCTTCACCTTCCTCGAGCAATTCCTCTTCCAGAATATCAAGCTGATCGTTCATGTTTTTTCCGCTTGGATGTATTTTGCAGGGTCTACCGGCTTCCCAAATCTGCGCATTTCAAAGTGCAGTTTGACCTGTTCACTATCGCTATTGCCCATCTCAGCAATTTTATCTCCCCTTTTTACCTCATCTCCTTCCTTAACTAAAAGTTTACTATTGTTTGCATATGCTGTCAGGAATTCTTGATTATGCTTAAGAATAATCATCTTCCCATAGCCACGTAAGCCAGCTCCGGCGTAAACAACCTTACCCTTAGCTGATGCAACTACAGACTGGCCCATTTTTCCTGATATATCAATACCACGATTTTCGTCCGAGAAGCCCTTCACCGCTCGTCCAACGGTCGGCCAAGCCCATTCTGTGGCCTTTTCATCCTTCATATTTTGCGTAGAAGAGGCATTTATATTGGGTTTATCTGTGGTTTTTACCGCAGATGCAACCCGCACTTCAGAGGCGGAATGTGCAGCGACAGACGGTAGCTTGGTGGGTTCTGTCTGTAATTTTAAAGCAACAACAGGACCTTCTGATAAAGCAGCAACTGCACTGGCAGATTGCACACCATAAGGTGTTTTCATAGCTTTAGGGTAGTTTTTTGTTTCAGATTTGATCTCGACTCTAGGTGCTTCATCGCTCTTTAAGGGGCGAATTTCTACGCCACCCTCAGGTGCTGTAAGCCGCAAAGTTTGATCAATTTTAATGCCATTTACATCCGTCAAATTATTCCATGCAGCCAGATCGCGATACGCCAAGCCATGGTCAAGTGCCACACGATAAAGCGTGTCACCTTTCTTAACCACATAAGTAGCTGGGCGTGTATCACCACTAAGCACAGGGCTAGCCACAGCAGGCACAACCCGCGGAGCAGGGGTGGCAACAGCGCTGCGATCAACAATCGGCGCAGGCGGTGTAGGTTGGCTGGCGCAAGCACCAAGCACTAATACTAAAGGGGCACACAGACCTTGCCAGTTCACAGAAAAATCTCCTTACTCAAAACGATTTACACGGTACCCGGCAATAGCGGCACAAAATTTACTTTTTCTAGGCGGGTTTCTACAAATCCTTCACTGGTTCGCTCTATCTGACGCAATTCTTGCTCAGCCTCACCAACAGGAAAAATCAAACGCCCACCCAGTTTAAGCTGAGGAAGCATATCCTCTGGCAAGATAGGGGCTGCCGCCGTAATAATAATCACATCAAAGGGAGCTGCCTCAGGCAAACCCTTACTACCATCTGCATGTCGTAAGCGTGCATTATGCACGCCTAACACGCTTAATCGCTCACGGGCAGCCTTATGTAAACCACCAATACGCTCAATGGAATATACCGTTTTAAACAGCAAAGCCAATACGGTAGTTTGATAGCCACAACCAGTGCCAATTTCCAACACTTTTTCATGCTGAGCCGCAGCCATTGCCAGCTCGGTCATACGCGCCACAATATAAGGCTGTGAAATGGTTTGCCCAAAACCAATGGGTAAAGACAAGTCATCGTAAGCTTTATGCGCCAAAGCCTCGTCTATAAAACCATGGCGCGGCACTTCTGCCATAGCCGCTAAAACCGCAGAATGGGTTATCCCCTGCGCTTTTAAGCGCTCAACCAACCGTGCTCGAGTACGAGCAGAGGTCATACCAACGCCGCCCAAAGCGGCAATATTCAATCGGATAGCCATGCGGAGACAAGATCAAGTTGTGTTTTAGCGGTTAAATCAACCGACAAAGGGGTTACAGATACATAGCCGTGGGCTACCGCATGAAAATCCGTGCCTTCCCCTGCATGAGAGACCTCACCCACAGGCCCCACCCACCAGATAGTTTCCCCGCGCGGATTTTTGGATTGAATCACGCCTGACGATTTATGTCGACGCCCTAGGCGAGTCATTTGTACGCCTTTTAATTCAGCATAGGGAATATCCGGCACATTGACATTTAATAACACTGGCGCGGCAAAAGGCGATTGAATAAATCTTTGCACTAAGTCTCGGGCTACTTTTGCCGCCGTTGCAAAATGCTGCGGATTTCTAGAAGCCAAAGAGATCGCCATGGCAGGCACGCCAAGTAAATGCCCCTCAGTAGCGGCGGCCACGGTACCAGAGTAGATGGTGTCATCCCCCATATTTGCACCATGATTAATCCCCGCCACCACCATATCCGGCAACGTATCCATCAAGCCGGTTGCGGCTAAGTGCACGCAATCCGTTGGCGTGCCATTCACATACAAAAAGCCGCTAGGCGCTTTGCGTACGCTTAAAGGACGATCCAAAGTCAGCGAATTACTCGCGCCACTGCGATCGCGCTCTGGTGCACAAACAATCACCTCACCCTCTTCGCGTAAAGCATCTGCCAAAGCTAAAATGCCTGGCGCAAAATAACCATCGTCATTCGATAGCAAAAACCGCATTGAATTCTCCTTAAGCGCGCTATTTTTAAGCATTTATTTTAAAATAACAATATTACTTACAGCTTATTGCTTTTTTATTCCTCGCGCACTCGATAATATGCCACAACCGGCAATTAATGACATAGCAATAAAACTTGACGCACTCAATTTTTCATCCCAAAGGAATACAGCAAACAAAGTTGCAAATAGCACGGTCAAATAAGCCAAGCTAGCAACGGCCAGTGTTTTGCCACGGCTATACGCTCTAGTCATCGATAATTGTGCAATTGTTGCAGAAACCCCTAAGCCAAATACAATCCAAAGATTACTTTGATTCAATGCAGTTAAGCGTTGGCTTTGCAATAGCATCAACATACCGGCCCCGAGCGAGGAAAAAAAAGAAAAATAAAACACAGTACGCCATTCAGGCTCACCCGCCTGCCCTAATTTATTCACATTAATATAGGCAATACTGGCTAAAAACCCCGCGCATAAACCAATTAAGCCTGCCATCCATAAGCTACTTTCAAAAGTAGGTTTAAGCAAAATGAGTACGCCTACAAATCCCAATAAAATGGTAATGATTTGTCTACGCTGCGGCTTATGCTTTAAAAAGAAAACCATTAATAAGGTTAAAAACAAGGGAGAGGTATAGCTGAGTGTGACTGCCGTAGAGAGTGGCAAATGGGCAATAGCATAAAAATAAAGTAATAAAGAAACAAAGCCAGACACACTGCGTGATAGGTGCAATTTAAACATCGGCCCGCTTACTTTAAATGATTTCCCCTGCGGCAGCACTACCATTGATATTGCAACAAAACCCGCTACACAGCGGTAAAAAACCAGCTCTGATGCAGAAAACTGCGCGCTCCCTAATTTAACGAAAACACCCATAATGGCAAAACAAAAACACGCAACAATCATCCAAAAAGAGCTTGATTGCCTAAGTCGCTGCAACATCGCTAACCCTTATTAAAAATGAGACAAGCCCCCACGTGGTAGGGGCTTGTCTTAAACACAGCTTAAATCATTAAGCAAGACGATAACTTGAAATTGCTTTTTGCACCGATTCAATTAATTTTTGTAGTTGATCTGCAGACACTTCCGACTGCACTGCGGCATCACTGGTTTGCTCCGACATATGCGCAATTTTCTCTACCTGCTGCGCCATTGCCGTGCTGGCGCTGCTCTGCTCAAGCAGCGCTTCAGAAATATCCACCACATAGCTTACTACAACATCAGAGGCCGCCTTAATATTAGCTATCGCCGTACCTGCGCCACGCGCGTGGGTAACGCCTTCTTCTACTCGCTGCACCACCTGCCGCATCCGCGCCACAGCACGATCCGAGCCTTCTTGAATAGAGCTAACGGTATTGGCAATTTCTTGAGTTGATTTACCCGTGCGCTCGGCTAGTTTTCTGACCTCATCGGCCACAACGGCAAAACCGCGGCCTAATTCACCCGCCCTAGCCGCTTCAATCGCGGCATTTAAAGCAAGTAAATTGGTTTGATCGGCAATTTCTTTAATCTCATTCACTACAATTCGAATTTGATTACTCTTAAATTGTAAATCACTCATTTCAGTTGAAGCTTCACGTACCGTGCCGGCAATACTATCAATTTCTGTAACCGTTGCATTAATTACGCGTTCACCATCGCTGGCTAATTGCCCAGAATTTTGCGTATGAATTTTAGTGTCCCGAGCACGCTCGGCTACATGATTAATACTTACGGTGACTTCTTCAACAGTGGCTGCCATATGAGCGGCTGATTCACTGGATACAACAGAAATTTTTGTTAGCTGACGGGTATTCAGCGACATTTCTACCGCTGCACCCGACATTTGCTGAAGGGATTGCTCAATATTAATAAAACTCTTTTGCACCGCATCAAGAATATGATTGACGGCTTTTACTAACTGACCAATTTCATCATTGCTATGCACAGGAATACGGCGGGTAAAATCGAGCTTTTCTTCAATATGGGATAAAGAAGCTAAACTATCGAGTAAAGGTTTACGTATCGCGCGATAAATTAATAGCCCAATAAAAGAAACCAATACCACACCAAATCCAGAAATAGCCAAAAACAATAATCTAGATTTTGAATTAGCCGTTTCAGCATCAACAATCAATTCTTTGGCATGGTCTTCATTAAATTTAACCAAGCCATTTACCGGCTGTATCACTGCGGTAAATTTTGCGAAACCTGTTTCATTAGCCAATTCAAATGCACGGGTAAAATCTCTATCATCCGAAAGCTTAATTGCCTCCATAAATAGCTTATCGTAATCATTATATGCAGATTGTAATTGCTTATAGAGCGCTGCGTCTGCCTGCCCTTCCACAAACTGCCCATAGGTGTTGATATTTTTTACTAGCAAATCACGATTAAAACTTACGAACTTAGCAATGGCTTCTTTTTCTTGATCTTTAGAAGATAGAATATGCACAAACAGAACAATACGGTTTTGATTTAAATCATTGGCTATTTTATTTGCCAATAAAGCACTCTGCATTGAATGTTCAGAAATATACTTTAAACGGTCTGCCTGATCATTTAATTTTGACACCCCCAACATCATCACCGATAGCAATGAAAGTAGGGCAACTACAATCAATGCGATTAATCGTTGTGAAATATTCATTACTAAACCCCTAAAGCAACACAATTGGTCATCAAATTTCGACCTACGATTGTATGCTAGAACGCTGCAGTTGGGTAAATAAGAATAGTCTGTTAAACCAATCCTAATCAACAAAACGCAAATCAGTGATTGCCCGCGCTGTTCGCTGTGCTGGTTTTTGTGTGGAGCAAAAGAGGCTTACATTTGCCGAAACTGCGCGGCAAAACTCCGGCTTAAAGGCAGGCTATGCGAACTATTTTTAAGCTCTATTTTTTGCCGGCCCAATAAATCGCGCTCAATTCGCGCTACTACATGCAAATTAACGATGTAGGCGCGATGTACTTGGGCAAAGCTTTTAGGATTCAGCTGAGGCAATAACTCTTTTAAAGACGTGCGAATTAAATGCCGCTCGTGAACGGTAACCACCTCGGTGTATTTATCCGCCGATTGAAAAAACAACACCTCATCCACCGCAACCAAGCGCGTGACATCACCCAGACCAACCGTTAGCCAAGCCAAGCCAAGCGGCTCTTTTTGCAAGCTAGAGATCAAGGCCCCAAAATCAACACTGGTCTTGTTTTCACGCTGTAGCCGCCCCACACATTGCGCCAATCTTTCATCACTGACTGGCTTGAGCAAATAATCAAGCGCCGCATTTTCAAAAGCAGAAATAGCATATTCATCAAAAGCGGTCACAAACACCACACGCGCATGATGCAAGGTACTGGCAACCTGTAAGCCACTTAGTCCAGGCATACGGATATCCAAAAACACAAAATCAGGCTGTTTATGATTGATCTCTGCTACTGCTTCTAAACCATTTTTTACCACGGCCACAATTTTTAATTCAGGCCAAAGCGCCTGTAGACGCTCTGCAAGGCTAGCTGCAAGCAGCGGCTCATCGTCAGCAATTAAGGCGGTAGACATGGGTTTATATCCATTAATGGTTGAGTCGATTCAGGGGCAAGACAATCTCAGAGATTACACCAGATGGCAGATTTGGGTAAAGCGCCAACCGACCTTCACCCCCATAGAGATTTTCTAAACGCTTACGCACATTTGGCAGGCCCACCCCATCGCCGCTTTCTTGAATTACCCCAGCATCCAAACCAAGCCCAGTATCATAAACACGTAAGCGTAGCAATTGCTCAGCAACATCCGCCACAATACGCACCTCTCCTCCTTCAACGGCAGGTTCAATACCGTGCTCCAAAGCATTTTCTACCAAGGGCTGTAACAGTAGTGGAGGCAATAACGCGGCGTGTAAATCAGCGGGCACATCTATTTGATAGCGTAAGCGGCTGCCTAATCTAATTTGTGAAATCGCCAGCAAAGCCGTCACCAAATCTAGCTCTTCGGCCAAAGTAACCTGCCGCTTACGAGTGCGGCTTAAGCTTGCACGCAAATAATTGTTTAGATGATCCAACATGGCCTGCGCCAAGGGCGCATCACGGGTAATAAGGCTGCGTACATTAGCCAGCGTATTAAATAAAAAATGCGGCTCAATTTGTGCTTGTAATAAGGCCAATTGCGCAGCCAGCTCTGATTGTTTGGCCTCTGCCGATTGCTGCTGCTCTATGGCTAATTGTGCTCGATACGTTTGCGCCCGATAGAAAACAATAAAAAACCCAGTGGCAGATGCCGTCAACAAAATAGCGGTGGCTATCCCGCGCCATTGTTGGCTTGGATTCACCCAAAAATAAGCAAGTAAATCAGGTGCGCCCAGCCAATTTGCTATTTTAAATCCCAATAACACACCAAAGGGAATCACCAGAATAAAGCGCCAAGGGCGCAATTTGCTTGGCGCTACAATCGGATCGGAGGTTTGGCAAAATATCAGGGTATTCAGCAGTGAAATACTGAAGCCAATTGAATGGGAGATCAGTAAATTATCCAGCAAATAACGAATATCGCTAACTAAGGTACACAAACCCGCAATCAGCGTATTCACCAGCAGTAAAACCGGCAAATCACGCCGCCATCTCTCTATTAAAATTTTAATATCCAGCATTTACTTCCTCACAAACCAAAGCGATCTATTTCATCCACAAAACACACGAAGACCGTAAATTGTAGATACCGTCTTGCCGGTCAAGCATTTTGATACTCAGCTTGATATTTTTTTTGTGTTTTCAGGACGCCGAAGCACAGGTGAACCAATTTGCGCATGCAAGCACCAAGCGCCGACATTTT
>NZ_JAWQUO010000039.1:0-43481 GCF_033446605.1 Iodobacter sp. CM08
CAATTGCGGCAAAGATTTCATCCATTCGTGAAATACAGAAGATTTCATGATGCTTTCTCCTTGCGACCTATATTTCAGTATAGCGAGAAGAACGTATTTCAACTGTTAACGCAGACAGAGCCTTGTAAAAGGGGGAAGCAAAACCAACACCTTAAGTGAACGGCATTGCTCCGGTGTTTTTTACCTCCCCTGAGCCCAGCAGAGTGAGGCGTTTTTTGGCAGCTTCGATCATTAAATCTGCTTAAAGCGCAAGATTACTTTCAATATTAATCAAGGCAACACCCCCATCAAGGTCCATAATTTTCTGGCTTCTGCATCACTAGAAATCAACTCGGCCAAAAGATCTCTTAAAGGTTTATTACCCCACTCCACACTGCGATAAATTAAGTAAGGCACGGGGCTGTGGGGTTCGGTTTTGGCGAGGTAATCGGCAATCAATTGTAATTGTCGGTAGGCCTCTTCTCGGCTACGGGGCTGGCTGAAAGGGAGCGCTTCCATCGTTGGTTTTTTCTCTGCGGGCGAAGGTAAAACTAGTTCGGTAACAACAGGGATGGGCTGAGGATGCATCGCCAACCAATCTTTTAAAATTCCGTCATATTCTTGCATCAAAACGAGCAAGGATTTAAACGTAGGCGCGTCGTTGCCCATTTTTTCATCACAATCTTGCGATAGTGCGGCCAAGTGCATGATGCCCTGCACAATAAACTCATACGCACTATGCAGAATGCGCACATCTGCCCCTCGCACCACTTCATTTATTTTTTGTGTTTTCTTAACGGCCGCATCCAACAGTAGCTGCGAAGCCTTGCTGGTTGATTTGCCTTGATCTAGCCCTAGCTGCCTCTGTAATACGCGCCAATCTGCCAAGGTAAATGAATCTAACTCGCTACGCTGATCCAGCACCGGCATAGGCATTCTAGAGAGCAGTATTGTGCTAAAGGAATGCACTCCCCAAGCGAGGGGGCCAGTTCTAAAGCTCATATCACCATCGCTTGGCAATGGATATATGCTCTCCCAATAGCGTTTGCATAGCTCAGATAATAAACACAGCGCGGCATTCAAGCCTTCAATCCCCCGCCGATGTATCCATGCCTCGCCTAGCCAAACGGCCACGGTTAAATCTTTGCTGCGCGTTTGTAAGATCTGCCGACCTAATTTTTCAACCGTAGACCAATCGCCGCGCTTTACTTCAGATTGCCAAATACCGGTGGGCAAGCTGGTATCGTCTTCACGCTTGGCTTCACGCAGCACGTCGTATTCCGTCTCATAACGGATCGACATGCCGCAAGGCGATTCATTAGAAATTGGCTGCAATAGCGATTCAATGCCACCCATCAGGCCACTTGGCACTAACTCTTCACTCATTTTAGCTCCGCCACAGTTTTTGAATCTGGCATGGTGATTTGCCTAAAGGGTGAGGCAGGTGCTTTGAGCGGTAGGGCATTGATTAAATGCAGCGGCAATAGCGTTTTTGCCCCCACGGCACTTACCCCAAAACGAGCAAACATTTGTGCGTGCGGGTTATCTTTACTTGGGCCATGAATGGGCAAGCTAAACAGCAGCGCTGGATAGGCAAATTCATCTTGAAATACCATGCCCGCTGGTGCTTGATGATTACGCAAGAAACGTAGCAAAGACCATGCACCGCCATAGCGCCACTCGGCCGTTTGCTCGCTCACCATTAAATTGGGCTGCAAGGCATCTTCCGCCGGCAGGCGTGGCGAATCTTTGGCCCAGCGCAAAGCAAACGTGACCGGCTGACCAAGCAACCAGCGCAATTTTGCTCGCTCACCCTGCGGGTAGCGTAAGCGCTGCGCACCAAGGCCTAAGCTCCATTCAATCACCTGATCGGCACCCTGCTCTTTGTCTTTATCACTGCGCCATTGCACATCAATATCCACACCCAAGGGCTGCGGCTGCTCAACGGTGCCACGTAATAAAAGCGGCCCTAAAAGCTCACGCGCATTTTGCAGGCCTTGTAAATACAGCCGTGCTGCCTGCATATTTGCGACATCCCCCTCGTCAACCCCAGCTAGGGCAATGGGCAAATAGCTGTCAATCAGGCGCATTAATACGCTGACTCTTTCCACATCGGCATCGGCAGCACCGGTATTGGCGGCAAAAGGAAAACGCCCAGCAAGGTATTGATTAAAATAGGGGGCTAACTGCTGCCATGCATAGGCACTGCTTTGTGCCCGTAAGCCTGTGCAGCGCTCATTAGCTAGATTAACTAAACGCTGTGCCCGCTCAAAGAAATATCCAGGCCCCGCAGGTAGTTCCAGCTGCTGCAAGGCGCTGTGGCAAGTGTTTACATCCATCTCATTCAGCTCTTTACTAATCAGCTGAGCTAAAAGTATGACACCACTATCAGGGGCTTTTTCTTTAAATTTTTTCAGATCCAGCGCCAAGCTGCGCCATCGCAGAATCATTTGCATATCTTTCACCGGTACGCCTTTGGGGTGCGCCGCCAGCCACTCCAGCACCATACCTTGATTGATCGCCACGCTGGCAAGTTGCTCTAATTGCCGTGCTAAATACTGCTGTAGCTCAAGTGGGTTACTGGCCTTAAAGGCCTTGTAGCTGGCATTTTTTTTGCCATCCCACCAAGAAAACGTGGCTTGCTTGGGCTGATACAGCGCTAATTCTGCCAACTGGGCATCGGCTTGCCGCATGCTTTGCAGCGCCCTTTCGGTAATTTCTCTATTGAGCTCATTCGATAAATCACTGCGGCCTAGGTCGATAAAGGCAACGCTTATAGCGGGCGCGGCATGGATCAATCCATCCAAGCTATCATCCGCACGGCTCTGAGCCTCATCGGCAACATGCCCACCTAATACATGCCACATGGTAATAGCAGTGCTCTTGCTGGCTAAATCGCTGAGGGCAGAACGATATAAATCCGGCACTTTCGGCAAGTTTTGCGCCTGATAATGCTGCCTGCTTTGATAGGCCTCCATCGCGGTATTGAGTGTTTCTGTATTCATCCCTTTTAAGCCACCCAGCGCCACAGTTTTAAGCCCAGCCGAGTGGGCCTGCACCACAAAATCTTGCTCAAGCAAATAGCGAATTGAGCTTTGCAACTGCACCACTTCTTCTCTAAGCCCCAACGCGCCTTGGGCTGTCAACGATGAATCTTGATTGGACCAACGCTCTTGAAACGCTTTGCGCACACTACTGGCATGCGCTTCAATCTGCTGCACAACCTCTTTACCGACAAAGCTGCTCGATCGGGCATGATTTAATAAAGCGCTATAGCCAGGCACTAAGTCTTGGCCTGAGGCGCTACTCCATGCGCTATTGCTCGCCGCAATCAACCTTCTGAGCAGTGCAATTTGCCGCTGCAGCGTATCTAGCTCGGCATAGCTATTGCGATTATTACTTTGCAACTCATTTAAATGGGTTTGGACGTTATCGGCCATTTCTGTGAAGGTAGCATCCCCATATAAACGATCCAACCAGCCCTTTATTAGCTCAGCAAAGTGCTGCTCGGTTTCTTTAGCCACATCTTGTAAGCGAATCAGCTTGCCCATTTCAGGAGCGTATTGGCGTAACACCCCCTCAAGCTTGGCTCTTAAATGCAAACGATCTGGGTGAAAATCTGTTTCCCACAGCCGATTACTTAAATTAGCCATACTGCTTAAAGCATCGCTCCCACCCCTGAGTGCGCGGTTATATAAAATCACATCTTGCTCAAGCAAACTAGCCTGATGCATCAAGCGCTGCGCACTCACATAACGCGGCCAATTCTCTGGGCTGCTGGTGCTATCGCCACTCGTTATATCGCTACTTGTCCCCTCAGCCTGCAAAAGGGCTAAATCTATTTGCAACTGATCATAGAGCGAAGCAAACCACTGGGTTTTAAATAAACTGGCAATTTTTTTATCCAAATCCTGATCAAAAGAAGAAAACCAAGCGCCTGGAAACACAAAACTTGCAAAGTGCAAACGTGGCGCATTAGTTAACACACGCCACAGGCTGGACGCCGCTTGGCTGGCAGGGTCATCCTCGGTTTGTACCTCACTCTGCCCCGATCCAAGCTCGCTTAACAGGTGATTCAGCGTGATTGCTTCTTGGCGCTCATTCTGCCAAATCCACACCATAACCAATAACCAAACCGCACAAAACACGCCCACGCCGATGCACACATAGCGATGCCAACGTTGACGCAAAGACATAATCCGCACGATAGGCTGCGCCAAGCCCCGCTCGGCAGCGATGCGTTGACGTAATAAGCGCGCAGCAAAAATAGGTGTTTCTGTGACTTGGAAGCCGACAGGGGCAAAGCCATCCATATCGTCTTGCGGCGGCTGATAAGCGCCCACAAAATACAGCCCACGCAGCACCGGCGCATCACCCAGCGCATTGCTTTGGAAGGCGGCATCGCCTAAAGCCTGTAAAGGTGCGCGTAGCGCATCAAACTGCCGTGGCAGTAAAAACAACGCATCGCTGACGCCACCATGTAATGCACCAATTTCACCGATACAATCGCCAAGCTGGTTTTGTAGCTGGCTGATGGCTTTATCCAAGCATTCACGCTGATAGGTGCTGGCCAGAGGCAAGGTAGAAGACCAACCCAAGGCACAGTCTTGCGCCTGATCTGGCAAAGATTCAATCAGCTCTTTACCGCCCGCCATCTCTTGCAAACCGGTAATCAACCAATACACCGGCAGGGTTTGCCCCAGCTTTTGCTGTGCATCTTGAAACTGCTTACACAGCATAATTTCAGCGTGTAAAACCTCGCCCTTAGCCTGTAAACGTTCGGCAGAAATAGCCCAGATCACCGCGTCGATTGGCCTTTGCCCGCGCACCCTCAGCAAAGCCCCCAATAAACGCCGCCACGACGATAAGGCGGCTAATGCGCCATCGGCCTGCATAAAAATATCGTGCGGAGGAAGCAATACTACGGCATCGCTGGCATACCAAAAACGCCCAAACCACGCAGTTTTTTCCTCACTTTTTAATTGCCAAGCGCGGCATAAAGCCTCCGCACTTTTTTGATCATCGCCCAAGAGCAGCAGCCAAGGCACTTGATAGCGCCCCTCAATGCCACTGTCTTTTTCCATTTTTTTAACTGAATCAATAAAGCCACGTCCAAGACGATCCATCTTGCTAAGCACAAACCAAAGCAGCAAAAGCAGTACAACAATAATCAGCAAGATAATCAGCAGCTTCACGGCTTAGCCTCACTCAGCGCTGGGTGAGCCAATTCAATACTCAGATAAATATCCCGCCAAAATAGCTGGCTAAGCACCAGCATCACCAGCAGCAAACCAGCAATCATCAAACCCAGCCTAAACCCATCGGGTAGCATTTTTCGCTCGCTTAGCTGCAAGGGCTGGCTCATGCTCTCCCCTTCTAACACGGCTCCCAGCCGATGATGATCTGGCTCACGCTGATAAACTTGGGCAAATAAGGCCTTACACCACTCACCATATTGGCTAGGATTCATACGCAGGCGGCCGCGAAACCCCAACACCAGCGTCATTAAATAAACGGCGGCTAAATCACGCTCGCTAGGGTCTTGCCTTGCCAGCATTTGCTCGATGTCATCAGGCAGCGATTCACCTGCCGTGCGGGTGCCAAATAAGCGAAACTCCAAGGGTGTAAGCTGCCAACTGCTCTGCCCACTCCAATCGCTAAAGAGCAGCACTTCATCGAGCAAAGCCACAAACGCGTATTGCATGGTTTGCGCATCTTTGGCGCTGGCCACGCCCGCTTGCATCACCACTGATCGATACACTCGCTTAGCCAAGATGCTGGTTTCTTCAATCATGCGTTGCACCAAGCTTTCTTTGGGCTCTGCGCTGGTTAAAAGGCTGGGAGAGAGTAAAAGCCACTCCTCCCAAACTTGGCAAAAAGCCTGCTTTAAAGGTAGCGACTGGCGGGTGAAATCAGCCATTTTTGGCCTCGCTCAGCACCGGAATATCATCGGCCTCAGGTGCAAATAGCTCGATGCTGAGTGGCCCAGCATCATTGCTGGCGGCGGCAATATATAAGAGCTCATCCGGCTTAATCCAGCCAGAAAACTCATACAGCATAAATAAACGCGTGTCTTCGCCCACGCTATAACTCGCCTGCTCTTGTCTATCTAGCTGGCGATAAGCCACACCCTGCATTCTTTGTTTTTGTAAGGTTTCAACCAAAGATAAGGAGGCAATGACCGCATTTTTAAGCCACAATCCCGCCGCTTCTTCAGCCATGCCATTGGGCATGCGCAATCCCATCACCCATTGCCCACTGTCTTTTAATGTGGCGGGCGGCATAATCATAAAATCTGTGCCTTCGTGCTTAAAGGGATAACGCGCATAGCCCACGCGAATCTGGGCAATGGCCTGCGAGATAAAGCCAATCACCTCCTCAAAACAGCCCAATAATTCTTGATAATTAAAAGCACGAAAAGCAGGCACGCCCGCGATAGGGTTCAAGCCACATACCGAGCCCGCCGCGCCGCATAGAATTTGATACAAAGCACTAGGGTGAGCCACGCGGCTATCCAAGACACTTTTTAGCTCAGGCAATCTGGCCCAAAGCGCCGCCAACTGGCGATTAAGCCGCGCCATATCGCCCTCATTATTGGCCTGCTGTGCCAGCCTTAAACGCCCAGCCAAAAACACACATTTTTCACCGATGTTTTTACATAAATTAGCAATTTGCATCCCCAATAGCGATTCCGGCCAAACCCGCGGCTGTGGCGCAAAATAAAGCACTTTGGCAAAACCACCTGCTACTTCTTCCACCCGCAGCAAAGGCAAGCACACCCCATCGGCACACTGCTGCTCACTAGCCAGCGTAAGATTGGGCTGCAATAAAGTGAGCGAAGCGGG
Organism: Iodobacter sp. CM08; assembly: GCF_033446605.1. Taxonomy (NCBI): domain Bacteria; kingdom Pseudomonadati; phylum Pseudomonadota; class Betaproteobacteria; order Neisseriales; family Chitinibacteraceae; genus Iodobacter; species Iodobacter sp. CM08. The sequence goes on from NZ_JAWQUO010000039.1 coordinate 6,825, forward strand.
TGATTCTTTACTGACTAAATCAGGAATATCTTTACCCAGCACCGAACGATAGCGCCGACCACTACGATCCAGCTCGCCCGCTCGATACAACGGTGGCACTACGATATAAAATGTCGCCAGCCGATTAGGCTCGGCCATGATGGGGGCTTTTAAATCCAGCTCTAAAGGAGGATGCACCCCAGGCTGTAGGCATACCCATAAACCATCGGGCAAAATGGCCTCTAGCGCCAACACGCGTAATTTGCCGCTGATTAAAGCCGCCTCATCAATCTCCAGATTAAGCACGCCCCAGAAATAGGGCTGCGCGGTAAGGGCATACTGCGCAGCCAGCGTTTCGGCGCGCAAAGACTGCTGTTGAAAGTGCTGCGGCAAAAGCTGCATGCCCTCAAACCAACAAATTGCTTCTGGAATTTGACCCACGCTATCCCCTGATTATTTAAGCCTTTGTAGTGCTGAAACCCGCCATTTTTAGTTTTACGCCTTCAATCTAGCGGATTGCACTCGCCCTACATGAAACATGACCTGGCTATCCAGCGTTTTAAAACCTCAATCCCCAGCCACCCAACGTACATCTTGGCTATCCAAATACAGCAGCACGCTCTTTTGCTGATCTAAACGTAATCGGTGCATGCCTGGCGAGCTATATGCGGCGTAGACCAGTACGGCTAGGCCTGGTTGGCCCTTTAATGGGGAATCAACAATATCTAATCTTTGCCCTGGTACTAGCTCACGGCTCCAAACAAACAGCGCCTTAGGGAAATCGCGCTGTAACTGAGCCCTTTGTTCAAACCATTGCGCGGCGGATAGGGTTAAGAGGCGTTTAAGCAGCTCTTCATCGTCCACCACCACTAAATCAATAGGGATAGGCGTGTCTTCATTGGCCATGGAAGCCACCGAAAAGGACACGCTACTTAATTTGATCGAAGGCTTTAGCAGGCCGCAGCCCGCCAGTGCGATGCAAAGCAGCGGTAAGCAGACCCAGCGATATAGTTTTTGAGAATCCCGCACAAAACCCTCGAATATACTTACACAAATAACATTATTACCTGATGATCATTATAGAAATAACTTTCTTAAAACTTCCAACTAAATATTTGCAATTACAAGAATCGTCTTCTAGATTCAACAGACACACCCTATTCATCGTGCATGAGGCCGTCATGACAGAAAGCACACAACACAAGCTAGATCGCGTTCGCCCTCCCCGCGTCCAAATTACTTACGACGTGGAAATTGGCAATGCAATCGAGAAAAAAGAGCTCCCTCTTGTGGTCGGCATCTTGTCCGATCTATCTGGTCAGCCCAAAGAAAAGCTGCCCAAGCTCAGTGATCGACGCTTTATCAATATTGATCGAGATAACTTTATCGACGTGTTGGAATCGATCAATCCACGCCTTGCCATTCAAGTGGATAACACCATTGCTGGCGACGGCAGCAAGCTCAATATCGAGCTTAATTTTTATGAACCACAAGATATCAACGATAAAAATGCCGTGCCTAAGAGCAAAGATTTTGATCATTTCGATCCGATCAGCATCGTGAATAAAGTGGCGCCGCTGAAAAAGCTCTTTGAAGCCCGCCAGCGGCTACGTGATCTTTTAGGCAAGCTCGATGGCAATGATGATTTAGATAAATTATTGCAAGACGTCGTTGCCAATACCGAAGGCCTAAAAGAAATTAAATCGGCCCTGCCCGCTGATATTCCAGCCCCTGCCCCTGTTGCTTAAACCCGCCGGAGAATCACCATGCCAGAAACACAAGCTGCGCCAGCGGCAGGCGGATCAACCGCTACCCTAGGGCTACTCGATACCATTATTAAAGATGGCCGTATGGCGCTAGATGACAGCCAAAAACCTCATGCGATTGATTTACTGGGTGAGTTTGCAACTCAGGTACTTGATGGGGTGATGACCATCGATAAAGACACGGTGGCTATGATTAACCACCGCATCGCCGATATCGACAAAATGATCAGCACCCAGCTCAATCAAATTTTGCACCACCCCGATGTGCAAGAGCTGGAAGCCTCATGGCGAGGCCTGCATTATCTGGTGATGAATACCGAAACCGGCACACGGCTTAAGCTGCGCTTACTTAATGTATCGCGCAAAGACTTACAAACCGATCTAGAAAAAGCGGTTGAATTTGACCAAAGCGCTCTGTTTAAACAAATTTACGAAGAAGAATATGGCACCTTTGGCGGCCATCCTTTCAGCGTACTGATGGGCGATTATAAATTTGGCCGTCACCCACAAGATATTGCCCTGCTAGAAAAACTATCCAATGTAGCCGCAGCCGCACACGCGCCCTTTATTGCCGCCGCCAATCCTAAGCTATTTGATATGACCAGCTTTGCTGAGCTGGGCCTGCCGCGTGATTTAGCTAAATTATTTGAAAGCAGCGAGCTGATTAAATGGCAAAGCTTTAGAGCCAGCGAAGACTCACGCTATGTGTCCTTAGTGCTGCCACATGTCTTGCTGCGCCTGCCTTATGGCCCAGATACCTTGCCCACCGAAGGCATGAATTACGTTGAAGACGTAGACGGCACCGAGGCCAATAAATATCTATGGGGCAATGCCGCATGGGCGCTTACACAGCGCATTACCAATGCGTTTTCACTCTATGGCTGGTGTGCTGCAATCCGTGGTGTGGAAGGCGGCGGCGCAGTGGCGGGCCTACCATCGCATACTTTCTCTACCGCATCGGGGGATAAAACCCTGAAATGCCCTACCGAAGTGCCGATTACCGATAGGCGTGAGAAAGAGCTGAATGACTTAGGCTTTATCGCGCTTTGCCACAAAAAGAACACCGATCTAGCCGTGTTCTTTGGTGGGCAAACCACCAATAAACCCAAGCTTTACAACACGCCACAAGCCAATGCCAATGCCAATATCTCTGGCATGTTGCCGTATGTGCTGGCCGCATCGCGCTTTGCGCATTACATCAAAGTGATTATGCGCGACAAAATCGGCAGCTTTATGACGCGTGACAATGTGCAAAGTTATCTGAACAACTGGATCGCCGATTACGTGCTGATCAACGATAACGCGCCACAAGAAATCAAAGCGCAATACCCGCTCAGGGAAGCAAGGGTGGACGTAACCGAAATAGCAGGCAAGCCCGGCTCCTACCGCGCCACGGTATTTCTACGCCCGCACTTTCAGCTAGAAGAGCTCACTGCATCGATCCGCTTAGTGGCAGAGCTGCCACCGCCTGCGGCTTAAAGGTAAAACATGTAGGGTGGGCACGCTTTTGTGCCCACGCGGCCACACACATTAAAGACAGGTCAGCCGTGAAGAGTCTGCGTGGGCAAGATAAAACATTTTGCCCACCCTACAAAACCGATTCCACCCAAGCAGTCAATCAACACCACGTCATCACAGGGAGCTTTAAACGATGGATGCCATTATTCTTGATTTGGGTGCCGATATTAAGGGCGAGTGCATGCTCGAAGGCTATGTCGACAAAATTGAAGTGATGTCGTACAGCCACAATGTCGCCATGCAAGTCACCAATGACGTCAGCAATTCAGAACGCACCTCGGGCAAGCCACATATTGGTGAATTTACCACCACCAAATTTGTTGATGCCTCTACCCCACTGCTCAACCAATACTGCTGCGCCGGTAAAGACATTGCCGAAGTAAAGATCACCATTGGCCGCAATGCTTCTGACGATAGCGGCAAGATTGTGGCCTTTATTGTTTACACCCTTACTAATGTGCTGATTTCTAATGTCAGCGTAAGTGGTGGCTCGGGTGGCAAGCCGGTAGAAACGCTTTCTTTAAATTTCACCAAAATCAAGTGGGAACTCACCACGCAAAAAGACAGCGGCGATAAAGAAGGCACCGCAGCCAGCACATGGGATCTAACCGCTAATAAACTCATTAAAGGTTAAGGGGCTAAGCCAGCGCGCTTATGGCTGACAAACTCTCATTTCGCGTCCCGCTGTTTGAACGCCTTAGCGATGATGCACTCGGAAAACCAGAAGCCATGCCGCTGCGTCGCTATGACAAAGCGGCTGCGCTGGCTTCGGTTTGCTCGGAATTAACCCGCTTACTGAATACCCGCCGCTCCAGCACGCCTTGGCTAGAGGGTTACAGCGTGTTGGATTACGGCATTGCCGACTGGAGTAGCTTTAAAACGGGCTTTGTAGAGGATCGCCGCCATTTTATCCGCGATATCAAACAAGCCATCAGCGTGTTTGAGGCACGGTTAATAAATATACAAATCGAAATATTCAGCACCGACGGCCGAAGCGCTGCCCTCAGCATCTACGCCAAATTACGTGGCACGCAGGATGAGCGGGTTGTGCTGTGTATTAAGCAAACGGAGGATGGGATCAGTGTGGAAGAGGTAGACATGTAGGGAATATTCGAAGCGAAGCACAGCGACCCATAAGCAAAAAGAACAACTCTTAGTTCATGAAAAAATCATTATTGGCTAGGTATAAACCATGAAATTTTTTTACTGCACAATCTTTTTTCTCTGTAGTTGTGCATCAAATTCAGGAGTCGTGCCCATTGGGCAAGATACCTTCATGGTTTCCCGCCAAGCCGCAACAGGATTTTCTGGTTCTGGTGTATTAAAAGCTGAAGCATTTCGTGAGGCCAACCAATATTGTGCAAGTGAAAATAAGAAGCTACAGGTCATAAACACAACGGAAGCACAGCCACCTTACTTACTAGGTAATTTTCCAAAAGCAGAAGTTCAGTTCATGTGCCTTAACCCAAATGACTATGAGTTAACTCGCCCCAAATTAAAAAAAGGTGCTGATTCCGTAATAGAGCTTCGACAATAGACCCCAAAATACGAGTCCAAAGAGCCTACTGTGGTGTTGCAAAGAAAACATCTTTTCAGTGCCTTCAGCACGTTAATTTTGGTGCGGGATCCCCGCGGGGACTCACTTTCTTGCCTCGCCAAGAAAGTAAGCAAAGAAGGCGACCCCATCAGCACGAAGGCCCCTCAGCTGCGGACAATCGAGCGGCGGCTGCGGAACTCGCTTCGCTCAAACAGTCCTCGCCGAAACCCCGCCCGCTTGTTCCTCGCTTCGGCGTGCTTCAAGGGGAGATTAAGCCCCGTGCAACGTAAGACGAATTAACTGAAAATATCTGACTTTGAGAAAACACTCAAAGTATTGAGGTTTAAATGAGCGATTCAATTGACGCGGTTTTGCTAGATTACTACCAGCGCGAGCTTACTTGGCTGCGCCACGCTGGGGCAGACTTTGCTGCGCGTTATCCAAAAATTGCCCATAGACTGGAATTATCTGAATACGAATGTCCCGACCCACATATTGAACGGCTACTAGAGAGCTTTGCTTTTTTAAATGCCCGTCTACAGCGCCAATTAGATGACGATTTTTCTCAGCTTAGCAGCGCCTTACTAGAAGAGCTTTACCCCTATGCGCTACGCCCTATGCCATCTACGGCAATTGCTTGTTTTCAAAGCGATGCCCCACAAGGCGCAAGCGGGCTAGAAATTAAACGCGGCACTTCTTTATTTGTGAACCATAAACGCAGCGAGCAAGAAACCGACAGCATTTACTTTAGAACCACCGCCGCGCTCACGGTATGGCCCTTGCAAATTGTGGATGCGCTGCTGCTAGACGCAGAAGAAAGCCAAAAAATCACTGGCCTTGCTGATACACAATCCGCGCTAAAAATCAGCCTACATTGCAGCGCAAAAGAAGGCTGGGCGGCGATAAACCTACAAAAAATCACCGTGCATTTAGCAGGCTCTGCCGTTAATTCGGCCACGCTTTATGATCTGCTTGCCGCACACAGCCTTGCGGTATTTACCCGCAGCGCACAACACATTCAGCGCATTCATGGCCTACCTGAAGCGCAAGGTTTTACTGAGCAAGAAGCCTTGCTGCCAAATGAAAGCCACGCCAGTCATGGCCTGCTACTGGAATACTTTAGCTGCCCTGCCAAATTTGCTTTCTTTGCATTACCACTCCGCGCCCCTGACGATGCCATGCAAGATCTGGAGCTGATCATTGCCTTTAGCGATAAACCCGCCAATCGGCTTAGCCTGCAAGCCAGTGATTTAGCTTTGGGCTGCGTACCAGTGATTAATTTATTCCCACGTAGCTCCGAACCCTTACGCCCCAACGGCAAAAGCCGTGAGTACCGCGTGATTGCCGATAGCCACCGCGAGCACGCCACCGAAATCTATGCCATCGGCCAAGTACGGGCGAGTAAATCCCACGGCGCGCAAATTGTGCCGCGCTATTTTGGCCTAAACCACGGCAACGCCAGCTGCTACTGGCACGCCAGACGCGTGGAAGGCCTTGGCCAGCGGCGTGGCAGCGATATGCTACTCACGTGGGTGAACGCCGATTTTCAAACCGACGATCCCCCCGCCCCCACGCTAACCGCCGAGCTACTTTGCACTAATCGCTTTCTTGCCGAATCACTGGCGGCGGGCACCGAGCTGGCTTTTGAAAAGCCTGGCACCGTCGCCAAAGTGCGCCTTATGGCCCCACCAACGCCGCAAATTGCTTACGCCAGCAAGGCACAATGGCGCTTGGTTTCGCAGCTATCGCTCAATCATTTGTCTTTATGCGAAGGCCCACAGGCGCTCGATGCGCTACGTGAAATGCTCAGCCTTTATAACCTTGGCAATAGCACGGCAACACGGCAGCAGATCGCAGGAATTATGCAGATTAGTGCCAAGCGCACGGTAGACCAAGTGGGCACAGAAGCATGGCGCGGTTGGCGCAATGGCCTGGAAGTACGGCTAGAACTAGACCCAAACCAATTTGCCGGCAGCAGCCGCGTCTTATTTGCTGGCGTACTGGCACAGTTTTTTTCGCAATACGCCAGCGTAAACCGCTTTATCCGCACCGTACTGGTAGAAAAAGACCGAGAAATAAAAACATGGCAACCACTGGTGGGGGATCCACTTATTCTGTGAGTTTATAGAAAGATGAAAACCCAAATCTTGAACCACAGAGGACACAGAGAACACGGAGTTTCACGGAGAAAAACAAGGAGTTTGAAGCAAACCTTGTTTGAGTTTGAATGTACACAACGCAATCAAAGAAAAAACGCAAAAACCACGCTCTTAGCACGGGGCTTTTACCCTCCCCCTTGAAGCCGCGACACGAGGAATAAGCGGGGCGGGGTAGTCGTCAATTCGTGTTTGAGCGAAGCGAGTTGAATTGACGCCGCCTCGATTGTCCGCAGCGAGGGGATTTCGTGCTGGTCGGGGTCGCCTTCTTTGCTTACTTTCTTGGCGAAGCAGAAATCAAAGACTTCGTGGGGATGCCGCACCTAAATCAACGTGCCGAAGGCACTGAAAAGACCTTTTTGAATTGTGTGTGCACGTCATTACGCCCCCCATAAACCATGAGCCATGCCGCATGCAAAGCAGAAACCAACATGCCAGCTAACACCCTCATCACCGAACTCTTCGCAGCGCCCTACCGCTTTGAGTTTGCTCAAGCCATAGCGCTACTGGAGAAGTGCAATCCAAGCCGCACGCCGGTTGGCACGGGGCTAGATCCTCGGCAAGAAACGGTGCGCCTATCTGGCCCGCTCTACCCGCTGTTTTACGCCAGCGCGCTGGGGGAAATCAGCCAGCAAAACGAGCAGCTCTGCTTACAAGCCTTTCTATTTGGCCTAGGCGGCCCCGATGGCCCCCTGCCTTACGCCTACCAAGATTGGCTGCAAACACGGCGCTTACAAAAAGACCACAGCCCAGCGGCGTTTTTAGATTTATTTCATCAACGCATTCTCGGCCAACTGTACCGAGTGCAAAGTAAACACCGCATCGCCGCACCCTTTGCCAGCCCGCAGCAAAGCCCTATTCAGCCAGTACTACAAGCACTCACTGGCATTTTACCCAAAGCCTTACATCATCGCCTGGCGATTTCTGATGCGGCCCTACTGGCGCACACCCCCATTTTGGCCAATCGCAGGCGCTCCGCTGAAGGGTTTAAAGCCTTAGTCAAAAGTTACTGGGGCGACGCAATCAGCATAAGTCCCTTTGATGGCGCATGGAGCGATATCCCCAGCAGCCACATCAGCTGTATCGGCAGCCGAGGCCAAAATCAATGCCTAGGAAAAAACGCCATGGCGGGGAAAAAAGTCTGGGATGAGCACGCCGGAATCAAACTCATCCTTGGCCCGCTCTCCCTAGAACAATACTTTGCCTATCTGCCAACGGGGGCGCTCTACCCGCCATTGATGGCGCTGGTGGCGTTTTATTTTGGCCCCGAAATGCGTTGCAGGCTGGTGCTAAAACTGGCCGATAGCGCCAAAACCGCCAATGACTATATCGACGGCCAGCCTGCCACCCCTATGGCTAAATCGGCCAGCCCATTTTTATTAGGGTTGAGTACTTGGCTAGGCTCACCCCAGCCGATCAGCAATCGCCAATGCCAAGTGCCTAGTGAAGGATCGCCATGAGCCTCGATTTAAGCGCACTGATTGCCCTGCTTAACCCCGTTAGCCGCGATGCCTTAGAGCGCGCCGCCCAGCGCTGCTTGATTCAAACCCATTTTTATATCGAAATTGAACACGTTTTGCTGGAGTTGATTGAAATTGAAGGTGGCGATTTTTCGCAGATCTTGCCCTGCTGCGGCATCACCCGCGACGCGCTGAGCAGTGAGATCAACACCGCACTGGAGCGCTTTAAACGGGGCAATACCCGCACCCCAGCCTTTGCCTCGCACACGGTAAAACTGCTTGAAAGTGCCGCCGTGTATGCCACAGTGAGCCGCACCCCGCGTATCCGCTCTGGCATGCTGCTGCTGGCTATTTTAGAAAACGAAGAGTTACGCAGCCTGCTGCTCAACGGCGTTTCATCGCTATTGGGCATTAACCGCGATATGCTGCGCAGCCAGTTTGAGCTATGGACGGCCGCCTCGCTCGAAGCACCTCCCGCACCGCCATCCACGGCAATCAACACCATCAGCGCGCCAGAAGCCGCCTCCAACACCCCCAGCATACTCAAGCAATACACCCAAGATTTATGCGCCGATGCCCGCGCGGGCAAGATCGACCCGATTGTGGGCCGTGATGCCGAAATCCGCCAAGCGATTGATATTTTGCTACGGCGCAGGCAAAACAACCCGATTTTAGTCGGCGCACCAGGCGTGGGTAAAACCGCCGTGGTAGAAGGCTTGGCGCTTAGAATTGCCGCTGGCGAAGTGCCGCCCGCGCTCAAAAACGTGGCGCTCTTGGTGCTGGATTTAGGCCTGCTGCAAGCCGGAGCCAGCTTAAAAGGCGAGTTTGAACAACGCTTAAAAAGCGTGATCGAAGCGGTTAAAAACTCAGATATCCCGATTATTTTATTTATTGATGAAGCCCACACGCTGGTGGGCGCGGGTGCTGCCGAAGGGCAAAACGACGCCGCCAATCTACTCAAACCCGCCTTAGCACGCGGCGAGCTGCGCACCATTGCCGCCACTACTTGGCTGGAATACAAAAAATACTTTGAGAAAGACCCCGCGCTCACTCGGCGCTTTCAATTAGTGCAAGTGGAAGAGCCCGACGAGGCCACCGCCATCGCCATGCTGCGCGGCGTGGCCACCGAGCTAGAGCAGCACCACGGCGTACAAATCCTAGATGCCGCTATTGGCGATGCGGTAAAGCTATCGCACCGCTATATCACCGGCCGCCAATTGCCAGACAAAGCCATCAGCGTGCTCGACACCGCCTGCGCCCGCGTGGCGCTGGCCCAGCACGATGTGCCGCCGCAGCTAGAAGCCGCTCGCCACCGGCAATTGGCGGTGGAGGACGAGCTAAGCCGCTTGCAAAGAGAGCAGCTCACCGGCGTGCCACACCAAGAGCGCATCAGTGCCCTGCAGCAAGAACAAGCCCAGCTAAAAAACCAAGCGCAAGAATTATCCAGCCGCTGGGAGGACGAGCTAGCGGCGGTAAAAGAAATCCTCCGCTGCCACGCCGAGCTGATCGCGCTATCCAAAAAAACCCCGCACAGCGCCGAAGAAGAAGAAAAACTAAGCGATCTACCCGCAGAAATCAAACGCCTTGAAAGCGGCTTAGACGCGATCCGCCAAGACGACACTATGGTGCCAACTTGCGTGGATTCGCGCATTGTCGCCGCTGTGATTGCAGGCTGGACAGGCATTCCCGTCGGCAAAATGCTGGCCGACGAGGCCTACGCCATCCGCACCCTTGCCAAGCGCATGGGGCAAAGAATTATCGGCCAACAAAGCGCGCTGGACACCATCGCCAGCCGCATCCAAGCCTACCGCGCTGGCCTCACCGACCCAGCCAAACCGGTCGGCGTGTTTCTACTGCCCGGCCCCACCGGCGTGGGAAAAACCGAAACCGCCTACGCACTGGCCGACGCGCTCTACGGCGGCGAGCGTAATTTGGTCACCATTAATTTGTCTGAATATCAGGAAGCGCACACCGTCAGCCAGCTAAAAGGCGCACCACCCGGCTATGTGGGCTACGGCAGTGGCGGCGTGCTCACCGAAGCAGTGCGGCGCAAACCTTACTGCGTGGTGCTACTCGATGAAATCGAAAAAGCCCACCCCGATGTGCTGGAAGCGTTTTACAACGTGTTTGATAAAGGCATGATGGAAGACGGCAGCGGGCTGGTGGTGGATTTTAAAAACACCGTCATCCTCGCCACCAGCAATGTAGGGGCCGAGCTGATTATCGACACCCCCCCACAAACCTTTGCTACAAGCCAATTCGCCGACGATCTACGCCACACCCTACTGCAATCCTTCCGCCCGGCTTTTTTAGCCCGCATGACCGTCGTACCCTACCGCTCACTGGACGACGCCATTCTCAGTGAAATAATAAAAACCAAATTAGGCAAATTAAAAAAACGCTATACGGATGCGACGGGGAAAACCTTTGAATTTGAAAGCGGCATTGTGGCGGCGGTATTAGCCCGATGCAGAGGAGCAGGCGCGAGGGATGTGGATAATGTGTTGATGGGGGAAGTTGTGGGGAAATTGGCGGAATGGGTGCTGGAGTGAATATCCATTCCAAATAAATTATAAAAAAAGGATATAGCAATGAAAGATACTGTGATTACCTATATCGATGCAGATGGCAAAAAAGCCGCCACCGAGCTGCAAAGAAAACATTCAGGCATTGCAGATTTAGTTAAGCTAGACAGCCTCGCTTGGATGGATAGCTTTGGCTCAATGCTCATCATCGTCGGCCATGGTAAAACCATGGTCGAGATGGGCAGATATGCAGGAATTAATCGAATCCTAGGCCGATGTGGCAGCCTTTTTATTGTTTTGGCTGCATGCGAAGTGGGCGAAATACACACTAATATTGGCGAAATGCAATCTATTGCCCAAGGGCTGGCTAATTTACGCAAAGACTGCGTGGTATGGGGAACTACACGAGATTTACCCCAAATTGCCGTCAGCACGGGCACTTGCTTTTACAAGAGTCCTGTTTTTAATTGGCTGCAGCCTGCAAATGATCATAACCCAGGTCTTTGGAAACAATTCAGAAAGCAGGCCGAAGAGGAAGAGGCATTCTCGATGCTGTCTAATTTGAATTTAGTTTAAATTTATTAATGCTTATTCATTTTAATATTTGAGGCCAGACAATGCCATTCTGGGATAATTTACCTTTTTTCAATGGTCCAGCTACTCATAACAGCGTAATCCTAGCTGGAGACCTCTTACAACAGAATAATGTAGGAACGTCATATATTGGACCTAAATACATTTGTGACTATCCCAATGACCCCTATTATATTTTAGATAGCACCCTCTACCCTGGGTGGCCCGTTGCTTTAGTCTATTGGCTTCCTTGGCAAAACAATACCATTACAGCGGTAAGTTGGTTGCAGTTAAATACATCAGGCTGTAATTATTTTTTAACCTCAGAGTTTTCAGGCTGCCGCTTTATCATTAATGATTTTGGCTTAGCCCATATCGCGTATTGGCAGGCTATCGGGCTGGGGCAATATAACTCAAGCGCCGCCAGAGACCACAACGAAGCCGCCTTATTAGGCCCGCCTTCAATCTTGCGCCGAAAATTATCATTTACAGGCAGCACCGCCCCATTAGGGGCCACAGTATCCGTCTCTAATACCTATGGGTGGCATGGCCCGAATAGCCGAGCCATTGTTTGTGGATATAAAAACCTATTTACAGGAATATGGCATTTTAAAGTGCTGCGCTACCAAGCTGGAAACTGCGCAGGCGGATTTTGGTCGAATTTTTAATAAAAAACCAGAAAAAGGCTTGTAATGCCAAAATTAAAATATTACCAAGTACAACAGGCACTCAATCAAAAATCACAAAGTGATAAAGTAAATCAAACTAAAAATAGACTAAGAAGCAAGCTAGAGACGATCCGCTTTTCTCGTGCCAATTGCTATGGTTATGCCTTGCATTTAGATTATGTATTAACCCCCGGATCAGCCAATGCAAATGCAATTGACTGGGATAATATGCATGTTATTGATACTACCCGTATAAAAGAACTAATGGATGCATGTATTGCGGATGGGCTCAGCTCAGTAAACATAGGCACATACAAAATAGCCGTATTCATCAACCAATACCAAGCAGGGGGGCTTGATTACCATTTTTATCGTCAAGATCCCGATAGTAGTTGGAGCCATAAACTGGGTAACACAGGCAAAATCACGATGCAATTACCCTGCCCTAAAATCGCCAATGCTTGCCTTGTTGGTGTAACGGATCACCTTGGCCACACCATTACTCAGCAAGCATTTTGTGGGCATTTATATATGAACCCAGCACTCAATGCAGAAACATTTGATCTTTAAATCAAAAACCATAGCGACGTGGCACCCCACAAACGACAATTGCAGCCTAATTTAAATAAAACAAATAAAAAAATTTAAAAGACACAAAAAATCACACCTCCCCTGATGAGGCTTTACCCATGACCCGCCCCACCGACACCGCCACTTCCATCTCCCTATCCGCCTCAGCCCTTGCGGATCTTTACCCCGATGGCGTGTCGGGGGATGAGGGTTTGAATCAGTTAGGGGCCATCACGCTGGCGGGCTACAGCGGCACCACGCTCACCATGGATGCAGCCATCGCAACGCACATTACGGCCACCTTGCGCCACGATGCTAAAACGCGGCCGCTGGATCTGTTGTGTGCGGAGATTCGGCAGTTGCCGGGTGATGCAACGGTAGATAAATACAGCCTAACGCTGCGCCCCTGGCTGTGGTGGCTGACGCTGGCGAGTAATAACCGTGTGTTTCAGGCCAAAAGCGTGCCGGATATAGTAAAGGCGGTGTTTGCGGTGCATGGCTTTAGCGATTATTCGCTGAAACTCGATGCCACTTATGATCCGCGCGAGTACTGCGTGCAGTATGGGGAGAGCGATTTTGCTTTTGTTTCCCGCCTGATGGAAGACGAAGGGATTTTCTGGTTTTTCACTCATGAAGATGGCAAACACACGCTGGTGCTGGCCGATAGCAACGATGCTTTCCCCGCCTGCCCCAATGCCAGCACCGTCGCTTGGCTGGGGCAGGATATGGGCGCAAGGGAATTACACGGCATCCGCAGTGGCGAGCTGTGCCAGCAAGCGGTTTCCACGGCTTACAACACCAGCGATTACGAATTCACCACCGCCAGCACATCGCTTTATTCGCAGACCAAGGCGGTGGATGGCGCGCGCTCGGTGTACGAGCATCCGGGTGGCTACACGGCCAAGGCCAGAGGCGACGTGCTGGGCAAAATCCGCGTGGCGGGTTTACGCAGCCAGGAGACGCGCTTTATTGGCGAGAGCGATTGCCGCTGGCTGATTCCCGGCCACACTTTTACCTTGAGCGGCCACGATAATGCCGCCGCCAATATTGAATGGGTGGTCACCGCCGTTACGCACGATGCCAGCCATGCCCATTATCGTAACCGCTTTAGCGCCATCCCCAAGGCAACACCCTACCATCCGCCACGCCTCACCCCCAAGCCGCGCATGCATACACAAACTGCGCTGGTGGTGGGCAAAGCCGGTGAGGAAATCTGGACCGACGAATATGGCCGCATCAAGATCCAGTTCCCCTGGGATCAGGACGGCAAAAAAGACGAAACCAGCTCCTGCTGGGTGCGGGTGATGCAGGCGTGGAGCGGCAAGGCCTTTGGCGCGCAATTTATTCCACGCATCGGTCAAGAAGTGGTGGTGACCTTTATTGATGGCGATCCAGACAAGCCACTGGTCACTGGCTGCGTTTACAACGGCGACAACAGCCTGCCCTACGCCCTGCCCGCCAATCAAACGCAATCGGGCATCAAAACCAATTCATCCAAAGGCGGTGGCGGCTTTAATGAGCTGCGTTTTGAAGATAAAAAAGACGCCGAAGAGGTATTTCTACAAGCACAAAAAGACCTTAAAACCAATATTTTGAACGACGCCACCCATACCATCGGCCACGATGAAATCCGCACGGTAAAAAACGACCGAACCCGCACTGTGCAAGAAGGCAACGACGCCACCACCATCGACAAAGGCAACCGCACGCTCACGGTGAGCAAGGGTGACGAAACCACCGATATCAAAGGCAAGCGCAGCCTAAAAGCAGGCGGCGACGAAGCACGGGAAGTAGGCGGCGATCTCACGCAAAAAGTCACCGGCAATTACACCATCACCGTGGATGGCAATCTCAGCATTAAAGTCAGCGGCACCATCAGCATAGAAAGCAGCGGCGCCTACACCGCTAAAAGCGACGCCGCCCTCACCAATCAGGCAGGCACCAGCCTTACCAATAAAGCGGGCACGGCGCTGACCAATCAGGCTGGCACATCGCTGGATAATAAAGCGGGAACCACCCTCACCAATGATGGCGGCGTCAGCCTAATGAACAAAGGCGGCGCAGAGCAAACCGTAGACGGCGGCGGCATGCTGACGATTAAAGGTGGGCTGGTGAAGATTAATTGATGGCGTCGCGTGGGCACAAAGACATGCCCACCCTACAAAACCAGCTCTAAGTTTGATGACCTTGTCCCCCCCGTTGAAAGAGGGGGGTTAGGGGGGATTTGCACAGCATAGAGCTAATTACAAAAGCGAATCCCCCTCAATCTCCCCCTTTTACAAAGGGGGAAGCTACATCGAGGCCACCATGCCCCAGCCTTTTGAACTAGAACGCGGCAGCAGCAAGCTTATTGGCACGATGAACGAAGGCGCACTAGATGGGCCATTTAAAGTGTTCGATCAAAAAAGGCCGCTTGCATCCATGCAATATAAAAATGGCGATCTGCACGGGCCGATGCTAATGATGCATCCCAATGGCAAACCATCGGCAAAGCTCAGCTATCAAGCGGGGCTATTGCACGGCTCCGCTTTATTTTTCTCGCCACAGGGGAGATTGCAACGCGAATGTGTTTATCAGCAGGGGCAGCTGCATGGCCCATTAAAAAACTTTTTTAATGATGGCAAAGTTGCACAGCTAGAGCACTACCAAACGGGGCTGCAGCATGGCGAGCAGCTGCGCTTCCACCCCAATGGGCAGATCGCTGAAAAACAAACCTTTAATCAGGGCATTGCCGAGGGCGGAATCCAGCTCTTTGATAACGAGGGCAAAACGCTTGGTAAGGATGGCAAGCCGGTTTCTAAGCTTAAAGCGTGGTTAAAACCCGAAGCTTAAATGCCACACTAGATGATTTTTTTAAGCAGGCGATAATAGCCAACGGGTGCGGCAGATTGCCTACCTACACTACGAGTTGCGCTGCACAGAATGCACCATGTGCTTTGGCTAGCGATGAGCTGCTGATTAATTGCATCAATAATCGCGGCGGGATGACTGATTTTGGCGTTACTGATCAGCTCTACACTGGTGCACTGGCGTTGTTTTAGCAGCAGCGCACAAACACGCTGCTCGTCAGTACTCAAATTAAGCTGGCTAAATGGGTTGCTTGTAGACATAGATCAAACTGCAGTTTTATAAGCCCGCCATTGTGGCATGGCCGTGCATGCTAGGCGATTAAATCCTGCATCTGCCCTGGCATCACAATCTTAATCACCCCACCCCAGTTACACATCAGCATGCCGCCGGAGTTAAGTGCAGGCATGCTGCCAATCAGCACCGTAGGCGCGCCGCCAGGAATCCACGGCGCGGCCGTCACGGGAATGCACGGCATAGGCGTGAGCACACCCAACGCCGCCGCCGTTGCCGCTGCCACCATAGGATTAGCCGGGCTCATGCAAGTACCAAACGGCGCAACATTAACAATGGGAATGTAATCCATAATATTGGCAGCAGGCATGCCACCGGCCATGCAGCGGTTTAGCGGCAAGATATTTAAAGTGCCTGGCGCCGCGCCAAAGCTGCATTGCAAAGAGGCACCGCTACAAACCTGTGGGCTTCCCATGGTTTTTCCTTATAAGCCAATATTTGCAATACATGTAGGGCGGGTGCAACCCGCGTTTTTTCAGCATGACTCACGGGTCACCCCATATGCGCTAAAAAAGTTACATAGAGCCTGAACTATGCATGAAATGGCGCTAAACCTTGAACCACAGAGAAAAAAGAGAGCACAGAGGACACAGAGAAAAGCACAAAACAGGGCTTTATTTTCTCTGTGAAACTCTGTGGGTCTCTGTGTTCTCTGTGGTTTAAGATTTAACCAGCTAATTCATATCATTATTTTTTTGCTTAGCGCACATGGGGCTTTACCCCAATCCTATCAACTTAAAGGAAATTTGTTGATCATTAAATCTTAAGCAATCAACTTAGATCTATCTATTGCAAGGAAACATCGTAGGGCGGGTGCAACCCGCATTTTTTTCAACATAACTCGCGGGTTGCACCCGCCCTACAAATGGCAGATTGCTTAAGTTGATAGGATTGAGCTTTACCCGCCCTACACGTCCTTATTATTGGCAAATGAAAACAAAAAGTCAGATTTAAAAATAAAAACCCGCCAGAGGCATTCACCTGTGGCGGGTTTTTATGGGGACAAAAGCTTAATCCGCGCTTAATACACCACGGCGAACTTGGTCTTCTTCGATCGATTCAAACAACGCTTTAAAGTTGCCTTCGCCAAAACCTTCATTGCCTTTACGTTGAATAATTTCAAAGAAAATTGGCCCGATCACGGTTTCGGTAAAGATTTGCAGCAGAATACCGCCGCCTTCGGTTGGCGCGCCGTCAATCAGGATACGGTTTTTACGCAGGCGCGCTAAATCTTCACCGTGGCCTGGTAGGCGGGCATCGGTGCGATCAAAGTAGCTGTCTGGGGTATCAAGGAAACGTGTGCCGCTGGCTTTCAGAGCTTCTACTGTGGCAAAAATATCATTTGATGCCATGGCGATATGCTGAATGCCTTCGCCTTGATACTGACGCAAAAATTCTTCAATCTGGCTTTTATCGTCAGACGATTCGTTAATTGGGATACGAATCTTGCCACATGGGCTAGTCATAGCGCGTGAAACAAGGCCAGTCAGCTTGCCTTCGATATCAAAGTAACGAATTTCACGGAAATTGGCGATTTTTTCATAAAAGCCCGACCACACGTCCATATTGCCGCGCATGACATTGTGCGTTAGATGATCAACTTCAAATAAACCCACGCCTACTGGATACTGATCTACGCCTTCAAGTGGCACAAAATCTACATCGTAAATATTCTGATCTTTACCATAACGGTCTACAAAATACAGCGCCGAGCCGCCAATCCCTTCAACCGCAGGAATATTTAACTCCATAAAGCCAATCGGGCGATTAAACGGCTTAGCGCCATGCTCAATAGCATATTGGTAAGCGCGATCGGCATCGGCCACGCGCCAAGCCATCGCACAAGCGGATGGGCCATGAGCGGCAGCAAACTCATGAGCTGGCTGAGTTGATTCGCCGTTCACAATAAAATTGATTTCGCCTTGGCGGAATAAGCTGGCGTTTTTGCTGCGATGACGGGCAATTTCTACAAAGCCCAAAGACGTAAATAAAGTCTTTAAGCTATCTAATCCTTGCTGATTATTGGCGGTGTATTCAACAAACTCGAAACCATTTGTTGCAAGTGGGTTGATGCTCGGTTTTTCCATTTTCATCTATCTCTCCAGTAGGTGATCCCAGCCAAACATGCCGCAGCACAAAATATCGCCACGGCATCTTTGTATGGGTTAATTTAAACCGTGCTTAGCGGTCCATTGTAAAAACTCTTTTTCTAAGGCATCAAAACTTTCAATCACAAACAAGTCTTCCTGCATATGCCAAATGTCATATGCCGTTGCTGCTACACGCTCAATATCAAACGCGTGCTTACGCGTTTGATCAGACAAGCTAAACATCACTTCTTTGGGGGACGAGGCAATGCCCGCACCAAAAATATGCAGGCCGTCGTTTTCTTGAATCAGGCCAAACTCAACCGTGTACCAATACAAACGAGCCAGCCACACTTTTGCAGGATGGTCTAACTCAAATGCACGGACTCCCGCACGGCCAAAAGCTTCAAAAAAATCAGCAAAACGTGGGTTCACCAATAAAGGCACGTGCCCCATTAAATCGTGGAACATATCGGGAGCAGGCGTGTAACCGATTTCATCAGGCTTACGAATAAAATCGGTTGAAGGGAAAATTCGCTGTGCTAGTAATTTAAAAAAATCTTCATCAGGAACAATTCCCGCAACACGTGTCAGCTTCCAACCAGAAAGCGCTTCCACTTTATCGCTAATTTCCAGCAAACTAGGAATGCGATCACAGGGGAACCCAACTTGCTCAATACCCTCTAAAAAAGCTTGGCAAAGCCGACCAGGTAAAACTGCTTTTTGATTCGCCAACAAGGTGGCCCATGTTTGATGTTCTACGTCGGTGTACTGCGGCACAGGGTAGGAATGGAGATCTAAAACTGCGTCCGGTACGGACAATTGCATATCTGGCCTGAGGGTTGCTGCTTCATCGGTATACACAAGACTTCTCCTAAATGGTATTTTTCACAGCAACTGCTCTACACTAGCTTTCCATTCTACAAAAAGTGTCGAGCAATTTTGTTTCTAAAATGCCAATAAAATAAATATTTATGCAATTTAACACCAATTAAACATAAAACAAGGGGAGAAAACACCATGGAACTAGATAGGACTGATATTAAAATTCTTAACGAGCTTCAGTTACATGGCCGTTTGAGCAATGTAGAACTCGCTGAAATCATCGCTTTATCACCTTCACCTTGTTTGCGCAGGCTCAAACAGCTCGAAGATAGTGGTGTTATTCGTAAATATGTTGCACTTTTGGATCCACTTTTAATTGGCCTCGGTTTGCAAGCATTTATCCGCGTTTCTTTAGAAAAACGCGGCCATAGCCATCTGCAAGAATTTGTGGCGGCCATTCAAGATTGGCCAGAAGTAGTGAATTGCTATGCCATGACGGGCGAGATGGATTATTTGCTGCAGGTTTACTTTGAAGACATGACGCATTTCTCTAAATTTGTGATGGGCCAGTTGCTCCAGCATCCTGGCATTGCCGATATCAAATCGAGCTTTGTTCTCAAAGAATTCAAAAACACCACCAACCTGCCTTTAAGCCATCTGAACCCATAAATTAGCCCCCTACGTTCACCAGAAAAACGTAGGGGCGCTAATTGCTGCGCCCCTAAGATCGTTTTAATTTACCTACGATTTGTGTATCCACTTTTACAGACGACCCCACATCCTCCCGTCATATTTCTTACGTACAACACAAAAATACTCGTAATAAAAAAACCACAAACTGTCTGTTTTCCATCAAAGAACTGATGGAACGCTTCCTTGCTGCTTGCCAGAGCCTAGGTATTTCAGCTATACCGAATCACTTATTCATATCAATAAGATTAGACGTGATGAGTTTACAAACACTCTGGCTAATTGCTGCATTACTGCTGGCCGGATTTGAAATGCTGACTGGCACTTTTTACTTACTTGCAATCGCCCTTGGCTTGCTCAGCGCAGCGGGGATGGCTTTTTTTGGACTTACGTTTACCATACAGGCCATCACGGCGGCGGTAGTCAGCTTGAGTGCCGTTGCCGTACTGAAACGTTGGCAAAGTACACGTACCCCACAGCCCGAGGAAATCAGCAGCGATATTGGTCAACACGTAACAATTGTGGAATGGCAAGGAGAACGCCGTGCACGCGTTCGCTATCGTGGCACACTGTGGGATGCCGAGCTGGCAGCAGACACGCCAACTGGCTTAAATGATTACATCATCGTTGCCACCCACGGCAGCTCACTTACACTTAACCATTCACCACTGGGGCACTCCTAATGGAATTCGGCTTTCCCATTATCTTTTTGTTTATTGCGGTTATTTTTGTCGCCAAAACTTTCAAAGTAGTGCCACAGCAGCACGCGCTGATTGTGGAGCGCCTTGGTAAATTTCATGCCGTTTTACAGCCTGGCCTGAGTTTTATCGTGCCATTTGTGGATCGCATTGCTTACAACCTATCGTTAAAAGAAATCCCACTCGATGTGCCATCCCAAATTTGCATTACGCGAGACAACACCCAGCTGCAAGTAGATGGCCTACTTTACTACCAAGTAACCGATCCTAAGCTGGCCTCTTATGGCACGTCAGATTACGTCATGGCCATTATGCAATTGGCCCAAACCACACTACGCTCTGTCATTGGTAAGCTGGAGCTGGATAAAACCTTTGAAGAACGCGATGACATTAATGCGGCAGTCGTCAGCGCCTTAGATGAGGCGGCCCGCAGTTGGGGCGTTAAAGTCTTACGTTACGAAATCAAAGACTTAACCCCACCCAAAGAAATCTTGCACTCTATGCAGCAGCAAATTACCGCCGAACGTGAAAAACGGGGCCGTATTGCGCAATCTGAAGGGGTAAAGCAAGAGCAGATCAACCTTGCCACGGGCCAGCGCGAAGCCTCTATCCAGCGCTCCGAAGGTGAACGCCAAGCCGCCATTAACGCCTCTGAAGGCCACAAGCAATCAGCCATCAATCAGGCGGAAGGTGAAGCTGAAGCGCTGCGGCTTGTGGCTAGAGCCACCGCCGAAGCTATTCATATGGTGGCGCAAACAATTCGCCAACCCGGCGGGCACGAAGCCGTTAATTTAAAAGTAGCTGAGCAATACGTGGCCGCCTTTGCCAATATTGCTAAAGAAGGCAACACCATGCTGATCCCTACCAATGCCAGCGATATTGCCAGCGTGGTGGCCACAGCGATGTCGGTCATTAAACAACCGTCTTAAACTCCGAAGGAAATAGCACCATGTCAGAACAAAAATACCGCCTCGTTACCCGCAGCGATTTTGATGGTCTTGTCTGCGCGGTGCTCCTTACTGAGCTGGATATGATCGACGATATTTTATTTGTGCATCCTAAAGATATGCAGGATGGCAAGATCGCGGTGACCGCCAACGATATCACCACCAACTTGCCCTATGTGGCGGGTGCTTTTTTATCTTTTGATCACCATCTTTCCGAAACGATTCGCACCGTCGGTGAAAAAACCAATCATATTATTGACCCCAAAGCCCCTTCCGCTGCCCGTGTGGTTTACGACTATTACGGCGGGAAAAGTGTTTTCCCCAATATTAGTGACGAGATGATGCTTGCGGTAGATAAAGCAGACTCTGCCGAATTTACCCGCGAAGAAATCCTAAGCCCTAGAGATTGGGTATTACTCAATTACCTAATGGATGCCCGCACGGGTTTGGGCCGTTTTAAAAGCTTTAGGATTTCCAACTATCAACTCATGATGGATTTAATTAAATACTGCGGCAGCCACGGCATTGAAGATATTTTAGCCCTGCCCGATGTTCAGGAAAGAATTGAAGTTTATTTTGAACACGCCCCACAAGCGAAAGAACAACTCACTAGCTGCAGCCGTATTTACGATAATTTAGTAGTACTTGATTTAAGAAATGAAGAAACTATTTTCGCCACCAATCGCTTTATGATTTACGCGCTTTACCCGCAATGCAATATCTCAATTCATATGCTGTGGGGTTTACATCAGCAAAATACGGTGTATGCCACCGGCAAATCGATTATTAATCGCAGCTCACAAACCAATATTGGCGAGTTGATGCTGGAATACGGCGGTGGCGGCCACGAAAATGCCGGCACCTGCCAAGTAGCCAATGAAGACGCCAATCGTGTATTACGCGAATTAGTGCTAAAAATTACAGCAGATGGCTGAGATAACAGTATGTATTCGAAAGCCTTTTTGAGTACGGACAAAGCGGTGCCCTAGAAGGATCACAAAGGCATTTGTCTGCAGAGAATACCGCACAGCAAGGAGGGGGGTCCTAGGTCGGGTATTTACCCGCCCTAGATAATTCAGTTCACACAGCATTTGGTTAATATAATGCACACAGGATTTGGAACCACCGCCCCACACAAGATCACATTCATCTAAATATTTTTCGCTTGGAGTAAGAGTGAACATCCCTGGCTACAGTCTAAAAAGTACGCTTTATCAAGACGAGACAGGCAGCATGCACCGCGGCGTTCGTAGTGATGGCACGCCATGTATTTTGCGTATTCAAGCCCTCCCTAGAGCCAGCATCACGCTGACCGTTGAACGCGAATTACTCGAACAAATTCAAACCAAGCACACCCCCAGAATATTCGATCTTTTCAAGCATGGCGCTGCTATGGTCTTAGTTTTAGAGGATTGCCCCGGCCGCACTCTAGAAGACTTAATGAACGAATCTGGACATAGCCCCAGCACCACATTGCAATTAGCCATTACGCTCGCCAGAAAGCTGCAACGCACCACCGCAATAGCCCAAGCACTCGCCGCTCTGCACGCCTGCGGCAAACCCCACGGCAGGCTATGGCCAGACCATATCATTCTTGCTCCCGATCATAACGTCCGTTTTGTTGGCATGGCCGATGGCGGTGAAGCCGATCCACAAATACATCGCGCGGCCTATTTTTCACCCGAGCAAACGGGGCGTTTACGCTCAGATGTTAATCCGCGCAGCGATCTCTACACCTTGGGTGTTATTTGCTACCGCATGTTTACAGGCCAGCTGCCTTTTAATAGCAACGACACCCTATCGTTAATCCATGCCCATTTAGCAAAAATACCGGCGTCCCCTAGTGAGATATCGGATACGCCATTAGCACTGTCCGCCATCATTATGAAGCTACTCGAAAAAGTCCCCGAGAAGCGCTACCACACCGCAGCAGGGCTAGCTAATGACTTACAACGCTGCACCGAGCGGCTAAGCAACGGCCAAACCGCACTCTTTCCACTAGGGGAAGACGATGAGCCTGGTGTGCTGCATCCATCAAACACCCTCTATGGCCGCGATCAGCAGCGGCTTAGCCTGTTAGATGCCTTTGCTCGCAGCCGCACACAAGCCACAGAAGTGGTGTTAATCGCTGGGTATTCGGGCATAGGCAAGAGTGCACTGGTGCAATCACTACGCCCCGATATTATTATGTCGGATGGTTTTTTTATTGAAGGCAAGTTCGATCAATTTCAGCGCAGTATTCCCTACGCCGCACTATCCAGCGCCTTTGATAAATTAGTGAGGCAATGGCTGGCCGAACCCAATCCAGAGCAATGGCAACGCCGCGTTTTAGAATCTGTCGGCAGCAATGCGCAAATTTTGATTGATGCTATTCCAGCCCTGCAATGGTTACTTGGCCCGCAACCCCCTGTCGCCGAGCTTGGCCCTGCCGAATTACGCCATCGCTACAACAAAACCTTGGTAGATTTTATCCAAGGCATTTGCCAAGCCAAATCGCCCTTGGTCTTATTTTTAGACGATTTACAATGGGCCGACCCTGCCAGCTTAGATTTAATGGGCCAATTACTCACCAACAGCCATAACAAAAACTTATTATTAATTGGGGCTTATAGAAACTCAGAAGTCAGCACCGGTCACGCCTTATTATTGGCGCAGGCAGAATGGCAAACTCAAGATGTACGTAGCACCTTTATCGAACTTGCACCGCTCACAACCGAACAAGTCAACAACCTGCTTACCGATGTTTTGCATTTAGCAGATCACACCATGCCTTTGGCCTGCCTTATTCATAGAAAAACCGGTGGCAATCCATTTTTTATTGGCAAATTACTGCGCACCTTAGTCGATGAAGAGCTGATCCACTGGGACCGAAGCACGCACCTCTGGGTGTGGGATATCCCCTTGCTGGCCACCTACAATGTGGCAGAAAATGTGGTTGAGCTGGTGATTGAACAGCTGCACCGCCTACCCAGTCATGTGCAGCAATTAGTCAGCTCAGCAGCCTGCTTTGGTAATACCTGTCATCTAGCCGATTTATCCAGCATCACGGGGCTTAGCAGTAGCGTCACGCAAGATAGCTTAACGATCTTGCGCCAAGCCGAGCTTATGACAGAAATCCCCAATGATGCAGGCAAGCCTAAACAAATTCGTTTTATGCACGATCGTGTGCAACAAGCTGCTTATTCCATTCTCAACAAACCCCAGCAAGAAGAAACGCATCTACGCATTGCCTATCACCTGCTTAGCCTGCACGAAGGCGCCGCCTTACAAGAACATTTATTTATTATTGTGCAGCAATTTAGTGCGGGCTTAAATGCGGTATTACAGGCAAAAAACCCCGAACAAAATCGCATTTTGGCGCATTTATTTTTACAGGCAGCAGACAAAGCCATCACCTTAGCCGCGCATGCTAGTGCCAAGCTTTTTACCAGCAATGCACAACGCCTGCTGGATAATGAAAGCTTTTGGCAAGACGACTACCCTCTGCTGGCACGTTTAAACTACACCCAAGCTCAGGCCGCCTTTCTATCTGGTGATTTAGCCACATCAGAAGCTTATATTTTAGCCACGATGCCACGCTTACATAGCACGCTAGAAAAAGCCGAGTTTCAAAACCTATTAATTATTGGCAAAACGCTAAGCGCCGATTATCAAGGTGCCATTGAGGCGGGACGTGAGGCATTAGAACTACTCGGCCTAGCTTGGCCGCAAGACCCAGAAGCGGCCTTTCAAAATATTTTGCAGCAAATCGAAGCGCGCATGGCAAACCGCCCTCCCAGCGACTTGCTCCAATTGCCGCTATTAAGCGACCCCTGCCAACAGCTTATTCAAAAAACCCTGCTTAACTTAGATACCGCCACCTCATTTGGCCACCCTAGTTACTACCCTTTTATTATTTCCCGCATGGTGCTTACGGCCTTAGAGCACGGCAACTCCATGGAGATTTGTAAAGGTTACGGCACGTTTGGCGTCTTACTTGGCTCGCTCTTTGGCCAGCGCCAGCGTGGCTTTGAATTTGCCAGCTTAGGCTATCAACTTATCCAGCAATTAGATGGCTTAGCGCTTAAATGCAAAACCGGTTGGCCCTACGCAGTGGGCTGCTTGCCCTGGG
Source organism: Iodobacter sp. CM08 (assembly GCF_033446605.1). Taxonomy (NCBI): domain Bacteria; kingdom Pseudomonadati; phylum Pseudomonadota; class Betaproteobacteria; order Neisseriales; family Chitinibacteraceae; genus Iodobacter; species Iodobacter sp. CM08. The sequence continues at coordinate 32,076 of NZ_JAWQUO010000039.1, forward strand.
TTAAACCACTACACGATTCTTTGCCGCTCATTCAAGACAGCATCAATGCGGGCCTCATGACTGGCGATCAGCAATTCACCGGCTATTTATATTGTGCCGATGTACTGCATCGCTTTATCAGCGGCCTGCCACTGGCCAAATTAAACGAGCGCATCGAACAAACCTTACAAACGTGCATCGCCAACAAAAACCAATGGGCCATCGATACCCTGCGCGCATTACGCATCTCGGTGGCGGCGTTTACTTCAGACAATTGGGATGGCCGCAGCTCTGCAGATAGACAATTCGTACTGGAATGCGAGCAAGGGGATAAGCGCTCATCGCTGTGCTTTTATCATATCTACCACGCGCAGCGCATGCTGTTTGCTGGCCGCTACGATGAAGTAATTCGCCACGCCCGCCAAGGCCTCGCACTTTGCCGCTATATCATGGGGTTTATTTCTAATTTTGATGCGCATTGGCTGCTCGCCATGGGTTTAAGCGCCAATGCACCTAGCCACGAGCAAACTCAAGAAATTCAAGCATTACGTGAGCAACTCGCCCTATGGAGCTTGGATTGCCCAGCCAATTTCTCCCATAAACTATTAATGCTCGATGCGCAGATCGCGCGCTTACTTGGCCAACATGAAATCGCACTACGCCATTGCCATCAAGCCACGGCAGCCGCACGCAATCAAGGCTTTATTCAAGATGTGGCGCTGGGTGAAATCCAAACCTGCAAACTATGGATTGAGCATGGTTTTCCCATCTACGCCACTCACCATTTAAAAGAGGCAATCCTCAGCCTGCAGCACTGGGGGGCCAGAGGTTTAGCCAAATCACTGCGGCATGAGTTTAGCAGCGTTTGGCAACTGATCCCTCCCGAGGACGATATGTTGAGTGGCCGAGCGCTCTCCTCCTCAGGGGTATTAAAAGCCTCGCAAGCCATCGCCAGTGAAATTGCACTCGATCCGTTATTACTAAGGCTAACCGAGCTAATGATCGAAAGCGCTGGTGCCACTATGGGTGCGTTAATCTTGGCAGAAGATGGGCAACCACGGCTCAAAACAGTGGGTATCATTGAAAACAACACCATTATTGTTCGCCCCAAAAATAGCCACAGCTTACCGGTTGCCGCATCTATTTTGCAGTATGTGTGGCGTACACAAGAAACAGTGGCTCTTGATGACGCAGGCTTAGATGAGCGTTTCCAGCGCGACCCCTATGTGCATAGCACCCGCGTAAAATCGCTACTCAGTGGCCCCATCATCAAACAAGGGGTGTTACTTGGTGTTTACTACTTAGAAAACCCATTGGCGGCGGGTACCTTTACCCCTGCTCGGCAAGAAGTCATTCTTGCCCTTGCCACACAAGCGGCCATCTCGATTGAAAACGCGCGTCTTTACGATGAGCTAGAAAACCGCGTCACCATTCGTACCCAAGAGCTCAGCACAGTCAACCAGCATTTAGAAAACGAGTTAGCAGAAAGAAATCGCATCGAAAAAGCCCTCAGAGAAAGCGAATCACGCTTTAGAGCCATTGTAGAAAGCATGCTGACTGGCTATTTAAAAACCGAGCTGAGTAGCGGAAAAATCCTTGCCATCAATACCGCCATGCTTAATATCCTTGGCGCAGATAGCTCAGAAGACGTTTTAGGAGAGTCCTCAATCAACTTTTTTGCCAACCCGCAAGAGCGAAATCAACTACAAGAACTGGTTTTAAAGCACGAACGAGTCAGCCGCTACGCCATTAAAATCCGCCGCCACAATGGGCAGATACTGGATGTACTCACCACCAGCCGCCTGCTTTACAACGCCGATGGCGAGCCTAGCCATATCGAAGCCACCATGATGGATGTGACCGAGCTCAATAGCGCCAGAGAAGCAGCCGAAGCCGCCACGCGCGCTAAAAGCGCCTTTTTAGCCAATATGTCGCATGAAATTCGCACACCGATGAACGCGATTCATGGCATTGCACACTTGCTTAAACATACCGAGCTTAATGAAAAACAGCAGGATTACTTACTTAAGCTAACCCAATCTACCAACACACTGATTGCCTTGATTGACGATATTCTCGATTTTTCTAAAATTGAAGCGGATCGCCTAGAGCTAGAAAATGAAGTCTTTTCTTGCCGCCATACCATGGATCAAGTGATGTCACTTTTACAATTTAGAGCGGAAGAAAAAGGGCTACTGCTTAAGCTCACTGTGCCTGCGCAATTATCAGAATGGCGCCAAGGTGATGCCTTACGTTTAACACAGGTATTGATCAATTTACTCGGCAATGCCATCAAATTTACCCAGCAAGGCGAAGTACATTTGGAGCTTCGTAGCCATAATACACAGCTCACTTTTGCCGTTAGAGATCAAGGGATAGGTATGACTGCAGAGCAAATCAAGCGCCTATTTCAACCCTTTAGCCAAGCAGACACATCCACGACTCGCCGCTTTGGCGGCACGGGACTTGGATTATCCATCAGTAAAAAACTAGTGGCCCTCATGGGGGGCGACATTACGGTAAAGAGCCAGCTTGGAATAGGCAGCCAATTTAGTTTTACCCTAGATTTACCCATCGCCCCTGACGTACATCACGAATCCGCCACCCTAGGTGTCTCTGAGCAAGACATCACATTTGAAGGCAAACATGTACTGGTGGTTGACGATGTCGCCATCAACCGCTTAGTAGCCCGCGAGCTGCTATCGCTAGCTAAAATAACCTGTGATGAAGCCAATAACGGTGAAGAAGCTCTGAATAAACTACTTAGCCGCCACTATGATTTAGTGCTGATGGATTTACAAATGCCAATTTTGGATGGCCTAGAAGCCACTCGGCAAATGCGCGCCAGAGGCGACACCACCCCCGTGATTGCACTGACGGCCGACGCGCTGGAATCGCATAAAAAAACCTGTATAGAAGTCGGCATGAACGATCACCTGGCCAAGCCCATCATCCCCTTGCAGCTGCATACCCTACTCAAAAAATGGCTGATAGACCAAGTTTAAACAGCTGCATCAGCAAGGTTTTTAATCTAATTTGCCGACTAATGCGCGCATCGCTCTGGCAAGCTGCGAATCGCATCGGCATTGGATGGCGAAAACACCATTTCGGCAGCTTGTGACCAACTCACCCATTTAAACCGCCGGTGCTCGCCAGGGGCAAGGGTAATATCCAGTGTGGATGGCACTTCTAGGCTAAATACATGCTCGGTATTGTGGCTGGTGCCTGGTGCATAGCGATGACGCCATATTTCAAAAATTTCGAAATCGTGACTTTGCTGCCAATCGCGTAATTTATACAGCCGCGTATCTAGCCCTGTTTCTTCAAACACCTCGCGGCGCGCTGTTTGCTCCAATAACTCATCGGCTTCTCGACTCCCAGTAACAGACTGCCAGGCTTCATTAAAATCAGTTCGTTCTAAGAGCAATACCTGTAGATCTGGGGTGTGAATCACAATCAGCGCAGACACAGCTTGTTTATAGGAGGGAGCAGCAGAAAATGGAGTGGTCATAAGGGGCTTGCAAAGGAAGATGGGCCAAGTGCAAAGCTTAAACCATGCACATGCTGACTCACAACTTTAGCGATAAAAAACACCTAGGTTAATGGGCTTAAACAGAAGGCAAAACCAAGAGGCATCGCTAAATTCAGCGCCTATTTTCACTATAAAACAACGGGTTCTCCGTGATTTTTGTAATTCAAGATTTAGATTTTAGTGTGCATAAACGTAGTTAGTAAATACTATCCCCTAGGATGCACGTGCGTTATAACCCACTTGCACGCTACAATCGCCTCCCATCTCGACTTTGAGCCGCCATGTTTGATGCCTACGCCCTACGTGCCCAGTTTCCTTTACTGGCGCGTGCACCAGCGCTTATTTACCTCGACAATGCGGCCACCACTCAAAAGCCGCTACTCGTCTTGGATGCTGAGCGTCATTTCTATGAAACGGCCAATGCCAATGTGCACCGTGGCTCGCACCGGCTGGCCGTTGCCGCAACCGATGCCTTTGAAAATGCCAGAAGCAGCGTAGCGCGTTTTATTAATGCCCGCTCCAGCGATGAAATCGTTTTCACCCGAGGCGCGACCGAGGCGATCAACTTAGTGGCGCAGAGCTGGGGGGCGGCCAATTTACAAGCAGGCGATGAGATTTTACTCAGCACCTTAGAGCACCACGCCAATATTGTGCCGTGGCAAATGTTGGCCGCACGCTGCGGTGCCATCATCAAGCCAATTCAGTTACTGAGCGACGGCGGCTTAGATCTTGAACATTTTCATGCCCTACTCTCAAATAGAACCAAGCTAGTTGGCCTTACGCACATTTCTAATGCCATCGGCAGCGAGCTACCCATTGCCGAGCTCATTAACAGCGCACATCAATATGGTGCCAAGGTGTTAATCGATGGCGCGCAAGCAGTGGCGCATAAGATCATCGACGTGCAAGCGCTAAACGCCGATTTTTATGTGTTTTCTAGCCATAAAGTCTATGGCCCAACTGGCATCGGGGCTTTATGGGCACGCAGCGAAATATTAAGCAGCATGCCACCTTGGCAAGGTGGCGGCGAAATGATAGAGCGTGTTTCGTTTGCCCAAACCAGCTATGCCGAAGCCCCTGCCCGTTTTGAAGCAGGCACACCCGCGATTGCCCAGACCGTTGGTTTTGCCGCTGCGCTAGATTGGCTACAAGGGCAAGACCGCGCCGCCATTGCCCAGCACGAGCACGCATTACGGCTGCAATTAGAGCAGGGTCTCAGCCAAATTGAGGGCTTACGCCTGATTGGTAACGCCCTACAAAAAGGGCCTGTTGTATCAATTGCCTTTACTCACGCCCATCCTTACGACGTCGCCCAATTCTTAGATGCCCGCGACATTGCCGTAAGGGTAGGCAATCACTGTGCCCAGCCTTTACTGGCTAGCCTTGGCTTATCTGGCACCTTACGCGCCTCTTTTGCTGCGTATAACACCCACAGCGATATTGACGCGCTACTGGCTGGCCTCAGCGAAACACTGGAACTATTAGCATGAATAAAGCAGAAATAGAGAGCAAACTAGCGGGTGCGCACGGCTGGGAGGGCAAAAATCGCCTGCTCGTACAATTGGCCCGTGATTTACCGCCCTTGCCCGCCAGCGAGCTCAACGATGCCAACCGCATCGTAGGCTGTGAAAGCACGGCTTGGCTGACTATTGCTTGGCAAGAAGAGCAGATACAGCTTGCTGCAGACAGTGAATCACGCATCGTTAAAGGACTGCTAGTCTTACTTATCGCCGCCTATCAAGGAAAAACGCGCGCAGAAATTCAAGCTTTTGATTGCGAGGCATGGCTAATATCGCTAGGCCTGACCCGTTTTTTATCTGCATCGCGGGGTAATGGGGTAAAAGCCATTATTGGCAAAATTCACAATGCAATTGGCGAAGCTCAGCATTGACTAGAATCGTCAGTTTCGTAATGCTATTAAACTCATAAACAAGGATGGATTAATGAAAAACCTACGTAAGTTATTTGCTGCTTTTGTTACCGCTAGCCTGATTGCTGCTCCTGCACTTGCCGAACGCCCACTGACAGTTGGCTCCGATGCCACCTTTGCTCCCTTCGAAATTTTAAACAAAAAACAAGAAGTCGAAGGTTTTGACGCAGATTTAATTCACGCGATTGCAGCCAAAGCTGGCCTGCCTATTAAAGTGATCAATACCCCTTGGGAAGGCCTGTTTGCTGGCTTAAACAATGGTGAGCGCGATATCGTTATTGCCGCTGTAACCATTACCCCAGAACGCCAAAAATCAATGGACTTCACTGCGCCATACTTTGAAGCCAAGCAATTAATCGTTGTTTCTGCCAAAAGCCCTGTGGCTAAATTAACCGACCTTAAAACCAAGAAAATGGCCGTACAAAACGGCACAACGGGTGATATCGTCGCGCAAAAGCATTTTGGCAAAGGCAATACCAATATTCGTCGCTTTGAAACTATCGTCTTGGCATTGCAAGAATTAAAAGCCGGTGGTGTTGATGCTGTGATTGGTGACAATAGTGTGGTTAAAAACTATTTAATCAACAATCCAAACTCAGGCTTTAAGCTGATTGACGACACCAGCTTTGATAAAGAGTTTTACGGTATTGCAGTTAAAAAAGGCAATGCGGCACTACTTGCCAAATTAAACAAAGGCTTGGCGGATGTAAAAGCAGATGGCTCTTACCAAAAAATTTACAGCAAATATTTTGGCAAATAAGATCTACTTGATGTAAAAAAATCGCCTCTCTTGAGGCGATTTTTTTGTGCTAAAAACACCTAATCCGCAAAAAAAAGCCCCACCAGCGGTGGGGCACTAAGGGGATGAAGATAGCACTAAAGCTATAGCACTGTTACTAGGAGCAAATAATCGCTAGCAAGTTCCACACTCCCTGATATTTTTTACTGCTCACTGAGAAACTGCAGTGTTTGACCACTTTGCCCACGGCTGGCATCGCCCATCCAATACAAAATTGCTGGCACGATGGATTCAGTAGGCGGCAAGCTTTCGCGTGTTTCACCCGGATGGGTTTTTAAGCGTGATGGCGATTGAATTGGGCCTGGCACTAAGAGATTAATCCGCAAGTTTTCCATATTGTCCCACTCGGAAGCCGCGATTTCGACCAGATTTTTTTGCCCAACTTTGCTCACACTATAACCACCCCAATACGCATTGGGGGCAAAAGCATGCGTTTCACCCAGCAGCAAGATGCTTGCATCAGGCGCATCTTTAAGCAGCGGGAATAGCGCGCGATTCAGCACAAATGGCGCGGCGACGTTCACCTTGAACATATCCATCCACTCGTCCATTTTTTGATTGGCGAGCGGCGACAAATGGCTAAAGCCATTCGCACAATGTAAAATCCCATCCAAACGGCCAAATTCTTTTTGAATAAGCACCGCCATTTGGGCAATTTCTGCCTCGCCCGATTTAGCCAAATCAAAGGGAATCGCGGCGGGCTGCGGATAGCCCGCAGCTTCAATCTCATCGTATACTTTGGCGAGTTTTTTCTCGTTGCGGCCCAGCAAAATCACCGTCGCGCCGTACTCAGCCAAAGCCAAAGCCGCTGCAGCACCAATCCCCTGCCCTGCACCGGTCACTAAAATCACACGGCTTCGAAATGCACCAACCGGTGCCTGATAATTTTTCCAATCACCCATGTCATTCCTCAATTGTATTAATCATTAATTCTTGCACTACGCCTTGGGCAGCCGCCACGCCACTTCTTACCGCACCCTCTAGAGTTGCTGGGTAATCACCGCTGCCAGCTAATCCCCTAGTGTAGTCCCCAGCCAGCCAAAAACCGTGCTCCGTTGTTTTATTGCTTGGGCGCTGCATAGAGGGCGTACAAGCAAAGGTGGCGCGCTTTTCTGTAATCACCCGCTGCCATAGCACCTCAGCAGGCAATGCCAAGCGCTGATGCAGCTCTGCCACTACTGCCGCTACAAGTTCTCCTTGTGGCAAAAACTGATGCGGGCCAGTGGCCGAAATCACCACTGCAATCAAACCATCCATACCGTGCGTAAAACCACGATCAAACACCCACTGCGCCAGCGAATCGCTCAAGCCCTGCATGGGCCTTGCCAGCCGCGTGCTTTGATCGTATTGCAGATAAACCGTAACAATCGGCTGGTATATCCAATCGCCCAAAGCCTTTAACTGCGGCAGCGTAGCCAGTACAGGCGATAATCCATGAGGAGGCAATGCACAGATAACGGCATCAAAGCACTCAGGCTCTCCATTCAAACGCCAACCTTCAGGCGTTTTTTCTAGCTGGGTAATCCGGCGTGAGCGATAAACCTGCCCACCGCGCTGCTGAATAAACCGCTCCGCCGCATCAGGGAACAAAGCAGAGAAATCAAGCTTAGGCAGTAATAAATCTGAAGCGGCCCGCACACCACCCAAGCTATCTCTGAGCACATTGAGTAAAACCTGTGCAGACGCCAGTTCAAGCGGGGTATTTAAAGCTGCCACAGTGAGGGGCTGCCAAAAGCGGCTAATTAATACCTTAGGCTGACGTTGATCCGCTAGCCAGCGGCTAACGCTAACATCCTCGGCCAACTGCCAAGCCGCCGCTTGTGCAGCGCGAATCGCCCGCAGCAAAGCAAAACGCTCTGCCCAAGTTAAACCTTGGGCAAAAATCAAGCCAACAGCCAAATGCAAAGGGGCAGGTAGTTTGGGGCAAGCTAAGCGAAAGCCAGGCTCCACCACCAGCTCCATAGGCATGCGCAAAAAGGCCGCCTCGCAATCCACCCCCACCTTGGCCATCATGGCCAGTAGCTCGGTATACGCACCAATCACTAGGTGCTGACCATTATCAAAAGACTGCTCGGCCAACTCTACCCGCCTAGCCCGCCCACCTAAGACTTTACCGGCTTCAAAGACGCTAACCTTAATACCTGCTGCCGCTAGCTCAGCAGCAGCAGCCATACCGGCATAGCCCCCGCCTAATATCGCTACGGATGGCTTACTATTTAAAACCACCACGTTTTCCAAGCCAGCCATAATTTACGAATTGGCGTTAAAGAAATGCGCTGGCTCAATACCTTACCTACGCCATCTTTTTGAATTTCTTTTAAAGTGGCACGGTAAATAGCCGCCATCACCAAGCCAGTACGCTGCTGCTTTTTATCTACCGCAGGTAATTGGCTCATTGCTTGCGCATAATATTGCTCGGCACGCGCAATTTGAAAATCCATTAATGCTCTAAATTCAGGCGTATCACGGCAGGCTAGAATATCAGCAGCGGGCACATTAAATTGCTGCAATTCAGTCACAGGTAAATAGATGCGGCCACGGCGCGCGTCTTCACCCACATCACGAATAATATTGGTTAATTGAAATGCAAGACCCAAATCATGGGCGTATTTAAGTGTACCGCGATCGGTAAAGCCAAATATTTGCGCTGCCATTTGCCCAACAACTGAGGCCACGCGGTAGCAATACAACTGCAAATCTTTAAAACTATTATAGCGGGCCATATCTAGATCCATCTCCATACCATCGATGATTTCTATAAATAACTCGCGTTGCAAATCGTATTTTTTAATCGCAGGCAATAAAGCTTGAGTTACTGGATGCTGGGGCGAGCCTGCAAATAACTGACCAATTTCACTCCGCCACCATGCCAATTTAGTTCTAGCCACGGCTTCTTCATGGCATTCATCCACCACGTCATCCACTTCACGGCAAAAAGCATATAAAGCGGTAATGGCTTTCCTTTGCTCTAATGGCAAAAATCGAAAGCTGTAATAAAAACTAGAGCCACTTTTTGCAGCTTTATCTTCACAATATTGTTCAGGTGTCACAGGACTTTCCGATTTAATTAATGATGGCGATTACGCAAGCGTCTTTTCATTCACAAAAAAGCACCCCAGCCATAAAAGACTTAGAATAGGCCCGTTTTAAATACTAATCGTCTTTTATTTGCGGCTTGCGTAAATCAATCAATTATTGTTCTGGCAAAATAATTTTAACTTCACGTGTTGAGCCAGAAACGCCTGGAAACTGCTCAAACAAGGCACGAATCAACCAAGGCACTGCGGGCTCAATCGCATCATCTCGGCTGCGATTGATGGCTTTGCCTTCAAAAATTTTGGCAAAGCGCCCAGCAGCTAAATCATTTTTATCTAGGATATCTAAATTTAACTGCCGGCTAAAAACGGTGTCACTCACGGGGCGGCTACCAACAATACCATTCTCTGCCCGGGTATAAGGCACTAGAACTACACCACTTGAGGTAGAAACTCGGCGATAGTAAGTACTAAAACCTACTGTCCCCCAAATGGGCTCTTGTGAGGTAATGGTTTTACCGCCATCCACCTGATACTGCAATCGCACCAACCAATCTGCTGCGCTCATATTCGGCACATACACATAGCCCTTACTCATTAGCTCGGCAGATACGTCTTCTTCAAAATCACGCTGCGCTAAGCTTTGCACTTGTGAGGCATCGCGCTCAAAGGTAAATTTCTGCGCGCTAGGCGCGCTCGCCAAAGTATGCCGTACGCTTACCGAGGCCACAAACGGCGGCATAGCGCAGCCGCTTAATAATAAAACAACAAGAGCTAATCGTTTCAGCATGATCAAATCCTTTTAGCAGGAATCTGTGGGGTGCTTACTTTTACATCACCACACTGAGCGCGATGGCGTAAAGCATGATCAATCAATACTAAAGCTAACATCGCTTCAGCAATCGGAGTAGCGCGAATGCCCACGCATGGATCATGCCGCCCAGTGGTTGCCATTAGCACAGGATTGCCGTCTTTATCTATCGAATGACGCTCTTGAGCAATGCTGGATGTAGGCTTAACCGCCAAATTCACCACAATATCTTGGCCAGTAGAAATACCGCCTAAAATACCGCCAGCATGATTGCTTGCAAAACCAGTTGGGGTCAGCTCATCGCAGTGTACCGAGCCTTTTTGCGCAATACTTGCAAAGCCCGCGCCAATTTCAACGCCTTTTACTGCATTAATACTCATCATCGCGTAAGCAATCTCTGCGTCTAGACGGTCATATACTGGCTCGCCCAAGCCCACTGGCACATGCTCGGCCACCACGGTAATTTGCGCGCCTACTGAATCACGCTCCTTGCGGATCGCATCCATATAATCTTCAAGCTGCGGTACTATTGCTGAATTCGGGGCAAAAAAGGCATTGCCGTTGACTTCATCCCAGCTCTTAAATGGAATTTCTAATTCGCCTAGCTGGCTCATATAGCCACGAATTTCAATGCCATATTTCTCGCGTAGCCATTTTTTTGCAATCGCCCCAGCGGCAACGCGCACCGCAGTTTCCCGTGCGGACGAGCGCCCGCCACCGCGAGGATCACGAATACCGTATTTATGCCAGTACGTGTAATCCGCGTGGCCTGGGCGGAAAGTTTCCACAATTTTGCCGTAATCTTGGCTACGTTGATCTTGGTTACGAATCAACAAGGCAATCGGCGTGCCCGTAGTTTTACCCTCATAGATCCCTGATAAAATTTCTACCGTGTCTGGCTCTTTACGCTGAGTCACATGCCGTGAAGTACCTGGCTTACGCCGATCTAATTCAGCCTGAATATCTTCCACACTCAAATCCATTCCTGGTGGGCAACCATCAACGATGCAGCCAATTCCCGCACCATGGCTTTCACCAAAAGATGTCACCGTAAATAACAAACCAAGTGTATTACCAGACATGAGTTAAATCCTTGAACAGAGCAACAAGCTTAATTCTAACATGGACTGAGATATACCAAGACTTACAAACAAGGGTGAGATCGAGTATTTTTTACAACGTAACCTTCCATTGAGTTTCTTGCGCGCAAAGCAAAACCCCCGCCTCTTTCGAGTACGGGGGTTCTGTTTACTACATAAGGTGTCTGGCGATGACCTACTTTCACACAGGTAATCTGCACTATCATCGGCGCTAAGGTGT